>CAMZKN010000210.1 GCA_947311315.1 uncultured Desulfobulbaceae bacterium
ATCAAGTCAGATAGCGCTTTACTGCACGGCAATGCCTACGCGATGCAATTATGAGGGTAATTCTGTTCAGGATTGAACACGGCTGGTCAAATTTTTAGGCTCTTATATGAAATATCCAGAATACCTACAAACAGTTGAAATAATAATTAATCGTATTATCAATAAAAAGTGAAATACACTTAGGACCTTGTCAACTCTTACAGAGGATACAGATTATGGAAAACAGCTACCCCTATGAAAAACTCGGTCTTTCCTATCTTGGTCGTGAACTTGATATGGAGACAGGGCAACCTTCTGAGCAGCCGTTTTTGTATAAAAACAAAAACATGACGACCCACGGAGTAATCATAGGTATGACGGGAAGCGGTAAGACGGGTCTTGGAGTCGGTCTTATTGAAGAAGCCATCATGGACAATATCCCTTCCATAGTCATCGATCCAAAAGGGGATATGGGAAATCTCCTGCTTATTTTTCCTGACTGTTCCCCGGAAGATTTTAGGCCCTGGATTGATTCTGCTGAGGCGGCTAAAAACGGGATGTCGGTTGAAGATTATGCGGCAAAGACAGCTGCAAACTGGAAAGAGGGTCTTGCCTCCTGGAAACAGGGGCCCGAGCGCATAGCCTCTCTACGCTCAAAGACTGATATGACGATTTATACACCGGGCAGCAGTGCCGGCGTGTCGGTGTCTGTGCTGAGTAGCTTTCGTGCTCCTGCCTCTGAAGTGCTCGGTGATACGGATACCCTTAACAGTCTGGTGAGTTCGACGACAACAAGTCTTCTTGCACTGGTTGATATTAAAGGTGATCCTTTGCAAAGCAGGGAACATATTCTTCTTAGTTCGATTTTTCTCCATTTCTGGCGAGCGGGAGAGGGTTTGTCCCTTGAAAAACTTATTGGCGTCATTGTTGATCCACCTTTTGAAAAGGTCGGTGTCTTTTCTCTTGATACTTTTTATCCACAGTCCCAGAGAATGGCGCTTGCCATGAACCTCAATAATATTCTCGCCAGTCCGAGCTTTAGCAGCTGGACGCAGGGAGAGCCCCTTGATATTCAAAGAATTTTATACACTGAAGAAGGTAGCCCCCGTACGGCGATTTTCTCCATAGCACATCTCAGTGAAGCAGAAAGAATGTTTTTTGTCACCATGCTGCTCAATCAGTTTATCGGCTGGATGCGAAGGCAACAGGGCGCTTCTTCACTTAAAGCTCTGCTTTATATGGATGAAATTTTCGGTTATTTCCCTCCTATTGCCAATCCTCCCTCCAAAAAACCGATGATGCTGCTTTTAAAGCAGGCTCGCGCTTTTGGGGTCGGTGTAGTGCTTGCGACACAGAATCCGGTGGATCTTGATTACAAAGGACTGTCAAATATAGGCACCTGGTTTGTCGGGCGTCTGCAAACCAGGCAGGATCAGGAGAAAGTGGTCGAGGGTATCGTTGGCGCAAGCGATGGTACGCTTGACGTGTCTACGGTAAAACAACTGCTTTCTGATATGAAAGGACGCCAGTTTCTCTTGAACTCCGCTCATCTTGATGAACCGCTCCTCTTTGAAACGCGGTGGGTTATGTCTTATCTGAAAGGGCCTATTTCCAAAAATGATATTAAAAAACTGATGGAGCTGAAAAAAAGAGAGATGTCGGTTCAGGACGGAGGAGCGGCATCACCAGCAGGTGGTGCAATGAGTGCAGGTGCAGATATCTCAAAAACTCCTCCGGTTCTTTCGGGGGCTATTGAGCAATACTACTATATGCAGAATGTCGTAAATGATGAAGTCCGTTTTGAACCATGGCTTGCGGCAGTGGCTTCAGTACGCTTTTTTAATGCAAAAAGAAATATTGATATTGTCCAGGAGATTGATCTGCGTCACTATCTCGATGAGAGTTTTTCACGTCCGGACTGGGATGGTACTGAGAGCGGCAATTATAGCCTGAATGATTGCCTTGTTGATGCTCCGACCGGTAGCTCCTTTTACCCACTTGCGCCATCTATTGCCGGGTTAAGGAATTTTCGTGGATTGTCGAAAGGTTTTTCCGATTACCTATATCAGAATAAACGGCTGGAGCTCTTTCGTGTAAAAAATAAAGGTGTTTTGTTTGAATCGGAGCCGGACGAAACCCTCGGTGATTTTAAAGTTCGTTTTGGCGATTATCTGCGGGAGAAAAAAGAGGAAGCCGTGGACAAATTGGGGGATAAATATAAGGTGCAGCAGGATCGTCTGGAGAAAAAACTAAGCAGCGCCCTTGAGCGTGTGGAAAAAGAGCAGGGTGATGTTCGAGCCAAAACTACAGATTCAATTATTTCTTTTGGTGTTGCTGTGGTTGGTGCGTTTTTCGGCCGTAAGGTGCTTTCAGCGGGAAATATTGGTAAGGCGGCTACAGGAATGCGCAGTGTAGGGCGGGTAGCCAAAGAAAAAAATGATGTGAAAAGAGCAGAAGCAAAGGCGGCTCAAGCCCAGGAGGCTATGGAAGATCTGGCTGTTGAAATGGAAGAAAAGGTATTAGAGTTGTCCGATTCTTTTACAATGGATAGTTATGAAATAGAGACTTTTTCCATCAAACCGAGGCGCTCTGATATTTTTAATGTAAAGGTGGCTCTTCTCTGGGAAATGGTTGCTTGACAGAAAAGAATTTACAACAATGAAGAAGGTGGAGAATTTTTACGTATTCAGAACAAATTAGTTTTCTTTTTCTGCTGAATATGCTGTAGTAAAAGTGTGGTTTAGGGTTCGGGAACTTGTTTTTTTCCGGTAAAGGTTTCCGTGTATTATTAATCGAAAAAATATTAGGAACCATCATGGAAAAAGGACACACCTCAAATAGGACATATTACGATATATCAAAACGTTTTCCTGATGTTATAGAGGCAGTGGAAAAGCTGGGTACAACGGTAAGAGAGATGGGGCCTCTCGATGAGAAGACCAGCCATCTCGTGCAACTTGCAGCGGCCGCCGCTACCAAATCGGAAGGGTCGGTTCATTCCCATACTCGCCGTGCCTTAAAAGCTGGAGCAAGCAGAGAAGAGATTTATCATACTTTGTTGTTGCTTATTTCAACAGTGGGATTTCCCCAGGTTATGGCTGCAATTTCATGGTGTCGGGATATTCTTGAGTAACTTCTCCAAAAGTGTTGGTAAAGTCCATTCTAACCGTCGCATAGCATCTTACGAAAATCTTTAACCAGTGGAAGGCCATACATAGCTTTTATTGAAGTGAGTTGTTTTTGTGTTTTG
>CAMZKN010000211.1 GCA_947311315.1 uncultured Desulfobulbaceae bacterium
ATTTCAAATTGCTGTTCAAATTGTTCCAGGAGAAAAGCGATTGTTGGATTTTCTTTGTCTTCTTTGGGAATGTTTTTGGTGAGTTGATCGAATGTGCTTTTCATGCTTCCCATCATACAAGAGCAGGGGTTCGAACGCACGCTTTATTTTACCAACACTTTTGGAGAAGTTACGCTCCCAGATGCTCCTGATACATTTTACGATCATTGCTAACAATTTATTGCTTGTCTTCTATTTATTTGTGAGTTAGTGTTGGCTCATTCTTAAATTGAATTGAAAGCTCTTCTCCAGAACTCCTTCCGGGTTCGCTCTTTTGAAGCTGGAAGGTTCATTTCGACTTTCGTCGCTGCCTCAAGCAAATGGAGAGGGATCAACCAGGAGGTGTCGTGTGCTAAAAGAAATTCCACAATACAGATTTCAAGCCCTGTTTCAAGAGCCTACAACAGAAATTATTCCCAAAAACTTCACTGAAGAAGTCGCAGATCAGGTCTACGCTTTTCATAAGCAATTACCAGGGTATTGCCCTACAGAGCTTGTTGCTTTGGGTGAATTGGCAAAGTATTGGGGAGTGGACGAAGTCTTTGTAAAAGATGAATCGACCAGGTTTGGTCTTAAAGCATTCAAGGTCCTGGGAGGCAGTTACGCAGTTGCACGGCTGATCTGTAGAGAGTTGGGAATCCAGTTGAATGAAACTGATTACAACTATCTTGTAAGCGATGTTGTTCGAAATCAAATCGAAGGTATGACCTTGACGACAGCCACAGACGGCAATCATGGACGTGGAATCGCCTGGGCTGCTCAGCAACTTGGTATAAAGGCCATAATTTATATGCCTAAAGGTACTGTCCAGTCGCGCATTGATAACATTCGGGCTCACGGAGCCACAGTAGAAGTAACAGATTTGAACTACGATGATGCTGTTCGTTTAGCCAATAGCATGGCTGAAAAACACGGCTGGCATATGATTCAAGATACCGCCTGGGAAGGTTATGAAGAGATTCCCCTCTGGATCATGCAGGGCTATATGACCATGTGTAAAGAGGCCCTGGAGCAAATGATAGAAAGAGGTGAGGAAGCCACTCATGTATTTGTGCAGGCAGGGGTTGGTGCCTTGGCCGCTTCTGTTGTCGCCGGTATATCCAATAAATACCGTGACAATCCGCCCCGGTTCATCATTATGGAGCCGAACAATGTAGCCTGCGTCTTTGCCTCTGCTGAAGCTGGCGACGGCAAACCCCACGCGGTAGCTGGGGACCATGCAACTATTATGGCTGGACTTGCCTGTGGGGAAGTCAATACCTTCGGCTGGCCGATTTTAAGAGATCGCCCAAGCTGCTATATCCGTTGTGATAATTATGTAGCTGCGAATGGTATTCGCATCCTCGCCAATCCAATTTGTGGCGACAAAGCTATAGAGGCTGGAGAGTCAGGCTCTGTTGGTATCGGGGTTCTTGAGCTCCTCACTACCCATAGTGCTTTTTCTGAGATCAAAAAGAAATTAAGGATCGGACCGGAGTCAAAGATCCTTCTTTTCAACACCGAGGGTGCCACCGATCCCGTTAACTATCGAGAAATCCTATGGCACGGGAAATACCCGGCATTATCACCAAAAAAATAAAGTATTCTAACAAAATACCTACCGAGCTGTAAACGATCCGTTTCCGCTCAAACCTAAATTCCAGGAGGAACAAAAATGTCCAAATTAGATTTCGATAAAATCAATGCGCTTGCTGAAAGTTATAAGCCACAGATGACCGCATTTTTACGCGATATGGTTCGAATTCCCAGTGAAAGCTGTGACGAAGAAAAAGTAGTTGCCAGAATCGCAGAAGAAATGAAGAAGGTTGGCTTTGATAAAGTCGAAATTGACCCCATGGGTAATGTTTTAGGTTCTATAGGTAGTGGAAAGCACGTTATCGCAATGGATGCCCATATCGACACCGTCGGAGTTGGCAACATGGATAACTGGACGTTTGACCCTTACGAAGGCTACGAAGACGAAGAGACAATCGGTGGTCGTGGTACCAGTGACCAGGAGGGCGGTATGGCCTCCATGGTATACGCAGGAAAAATCATAAAAGATCTGGATCTTACAGGGGACTATACTCTGGTCGTGGTTGGTTCAGTTCAGGAAGAAGATTGTGACGGGTTATGCTGGCAATATATCATTAAAGAATTTGGTCTTAAACCCGAATTTGTTGTCTCTACGGAACCAACCGATGGCGGTATCTATCGCGGACAACGTGGCAGAATGGAAATTAGAGTAGATGTTGCAGGGGTCAGCTCCCACGGTTCCGCTCCTGAGCGTGGCGATAACGCCATTTTCAAGATGGGTAAGATTCTTGGAGAACTTGAAGAACTCCACGCAAGATTGATCACCGACGATTTCCTTGGTAAAGGATCTCTCACCGTAAGCGAAATATTTTTTACCTCTCCTTCTCGTTGTGCCGTGGCTGATAGCTGTGCCATTTCAATTGATAGAAGGCTTACCACGGGTGAAGATGGCCCTTATGCTATCAAGCAGATTGAAGATCTTCCAGCAGTAAAAGCCGCTGGTGCTAAAGTCTCCATGTATAATTATGAAAGACCTGCCTACACCGGTCTGGTTTATCCCACCGAGTGTTATTTCCCATCATGGGTACTACCGGAAGAGCATGAGGTAACCAAGGCAACCGTAGATACCTATAAAAGTCTTTTTGGCAAAGATCCCCGCGTTGATAAGTGGACTTTTTCCACCAATGGTGTCTCTATCATGGGGCTGTGTGGTATTCCCTGCGTAGGTTTTGGCCCCGGCAAAGAGGCCGAAGCCCACGCACCAAACGAGAAGACCTGGAAAGCTGACCTGGTAGAGTGTGCGGCCTTTTATGCCGCTCTGCCGCTCATCTACCTCGGCAATAAAGGCAGTTGAATAACCCCTGGCAAATACAAGAAAAGCATGCTGCAGGAAAGTCTCAGCGTGAATGCAGAGGTAATGTGTTATGAAAAAAAAGTTAGCTTTTGTCGCAATCGGCGGAAACTCGCTGATTAAGAGCAAGGATCTGCAAAAGGTTGAAGATCAGCATGACGCGATCCGTGAGACGGTAACCCACGTGGTCGACCTTATCGCTCAGGGCTACCAGGTTATTATTTCCCACGGTAATGGTCCTCAGGTAGGGTTCATCCTGCGAAGATCTGAAGTGGCTCGTCAGGCGACCGGCCTCCATCTTGTGCCTCTGGTGAATGCCGTAGCCGACACCCAGGGATCCATAGGGTATCAGATTCAACAGGCAACTAACAACGAGTTGGCTGCAAGAAACCTGGCTGGTCAGTGTGTCACCCTGGTTACTCAGGTAATCGTCGATAAAAATGATCCCGCCTTTAAGACCCCCGCTAAACCGGTAGGAGAATTCTTCGATGCCTCCCACGTTGATGATATTAGAAGAGAGTATCCGGACTGGAGTCTGGTAGAAGATGCAGGTAGAGGATATCGCCGTGTTGTGGCCTCTCCTGCGCCCATAGAGGTTGTCGAAAAACCTGTTGTCGAATCGATGCTCAGCCAGGGTTTCCATGTTGTTACAGCTGGTGGTGGTGGTATTCCTGCTGTTAAAAATGGCAAGGACCTAAAAGGAATAGATGCGGTAATCGATAAAGATCTTGTCTCAAGCCTGCTTGCCGCTCAACTGGGTGCTGATCTACTGATTATATCGACTGCGGTTGAACAGGTCGCCTTAAATTTTGGCAAACCCAATCAGGAACTTATCGGAACTATGACTGTGAGTCAGGCTGAAGGGTATATTACCGAAAATCACTTTGCACCTGGTTCCATGTTGCCCAAAATTGAGGCAGCGCTGGACTTTCTGAGAAATGGTGGCAAAAAAGTTATTATCACAGCCCCCGAATTTATTAACGATGCTGTGCGAAGCGGCAAAGGTACTCATATCGTACCCTGATGATTGCACGCTCTTCAAGATTTAAAAATGAAAAATTAACCCGGAAAAGTTTAAGGAGATATCACCATGGATAACGCAAGAATCAAAGGTCTTATAAAAAAACTGGCCACGCTCGACTATCAGGATATGTATATGAACGACTTTCTTCTTACCTGGGAGAAAAGCGATCAGGAAGTTATGGCCACTTTTTTAGTAGCCGACATTCTCCGTGGACTACGCCAAAGAAACATCTCCACCAAAATGTTTGACTCCGGGTTAGGGATTTCTTTGTTTCGCGATCAGTCCACCAGAACACGTTTCAGTTACGCCAGTGCCTGTAACTCACTTGGGCTGACGATGCAGGATCTCGATGAAGGCAAATCTCAGGTTGCACACGGTGAGACCGTTCGTGAAACTGCAAACATGGTCTCTTTTATGGCAGATGTGATCGGTATTCGTGATGATATGTACATCGGTAAGGGAAACGCCTACATGCGTGAGGTGGCTGAGGCTGTACAGCAGGGATACCTGGAAGGTGTGTTAGAGCAGCGTCCGACTCTTGTTAACCTGCAGTGCGACATAGATCATCCGACCCAGTCTATGGCAGATATGCTCCACCTGATTAACCATTTCGGAGGAGTGGAGAATCTTAAAGGCAAAAAGCTTGCCATGACTTGGGCATACAGCCCATCTTACGGCAAACCTCTCTCCGTGCCCCAGGGCATCATTGGTCTTATGACACGCTTTGGAATGGATGTGTCTCTTGCTCATCCAGAAGGATATGAAGTTATGCCAGAGGTGGAAGCGGTTGCTACCAAAAATGCCGCAGCAAGTGGCGGTTCTTTTACTAAAAGCAACTCCATGGAAGAAGCTTTCGATGGCGCTCACATTGTCTATCCTAAGAGCTGGGCTCCATTTTCTGCCATGGAAAAACGTACCGACCTCTACGGTGCGGGTGATCAGGCAGGTATTGACGCTCTGGAAAAAGAACTGCTTAAGCAAAATGCTGAGTATAAGAACTGGGAGTGTACTGAGTCACTGATGTCAACTACCCATGAAGGGGAGGCGCTTTACATGCATTGTCTGCCTGCAGACATCACCGACGTAAGTTGCACAGAAGGTGAGGTCGCCGCCAGTGTTTTCGACAGATACCGTAAGCCGATGTATATGGAGGCAAGTTACAAGCCTTATATTATCTCTGCCATGATGATGCTGGCTAAGGCAAAGTGTCCTGCGGATACTCTGTCTGCAATGCTTACCAATGGTCAGGCGAGAATTCGATAAAAACCTCACTGAAGGGGCCAATGAACGGTTACCTCGGTGACTTCATAATATTTGGAGGTGTAAACAATGAAAGAGATAATAAGTACAGAAGAATCTCCAGCAGCAATTGGGCCTTATAGCCAGGCAGTAAAACACGGAGACATGCTTTTTACATCCGGTCAAATTCCACTTGATCCGGCTTCAGGAGAGGTGGTGGATGGTGATATCACTGTTCAGACAACACGGGTTCTGGATAATCTCGTCGCGGTATTAAAAGCGGGTGGTGCGTCTGTTGACAGCGTGATCAAAACCACGTGTTTTCTCGACGACATGGCTGATTTCGCCGCCTTCAATGCTGTGTATGCAAAATATTTTACAGGTGAGGCTCCAGCGAGATCATGCGTTGCCGTTGACAGATTGCCAAAGGATGTACTGGTCGAGGTCGAATCTATTGCAATTGTAGAATAAAACATGAAAAAATGAAATGGATGCAGGCAGGCTCGATGTTAGTAACGGGCTGCGCCATAACATTGTAACGATGATCGGAGGTTAACATGATTACTTTCACACTCAACGGAACTGAGGCAACATACTCCGGTGACGAAAATCTGTCCCTGCTCAATTTTCTCAGAAATGAGCGAGGAATAACCTCTGCTAAAGACGGATGCTCGGGGCAGGCTGCATGTGGAGCCTGTTTGGTGGAAATGGGTGGTAAACCGACTTTGGCCTGCGCCACGAAGATGAAACGGGTAGCGGGTAAAGCTGTTGTCACCATCGAAGGTTTTCCTGAAACTGTGCGTCGTACCCTGGCCCGTGCCTTTGTGTTAAAAGGTGCGGTACAGTGTGGTTTCTGTACCCCGGGCTTTCTCACACGGGCAAAAATTCTTCTTGAAAATAATCCTGATCCGAGCCGCGCAGATATTATAAAGGCACTCAATGTCAATATCTGTCGCTGTACGGGCTATGCCAAGATCATTGACGGTATTCTTCTTGCGGCAAAGGCCTTGCGTGAAAGTACCGAAGTTGAGTGGGAGAGTCGTACCGGTATCGGCTACTCCTACCCAAAAGTAGAGGCCTACGAAAAGGCACTTGGAGTAGGTCCTTATGTGGCTGACATGAAGATCGATAATATGTGTTATGGTGCTCTCTGCTTCAGTGAGCACCCACGCGCGATTGTTAAAAAAATCGATGCAACTGCGGCAGAGAAGATTGAAGGAGTTATCCGGGTATTTGTTGGAACAGATATCCCGGGTAACAGATTTCAGGGCCTTTCTGTCAAAGACTGGCCAATGATGGTGCTTGAGGGTGAAACCACCAGATGTATTGGTGATGTTATTGCCTGTGTCGTTGCTGAAAGCGAGGCGATTGCCAGAGCTGCAGTTGAAGAAATTAAGATCGATTATGAAGTCCTTGAACCACTCACCGAAATGAGTGAAGCAAAGGATTCAAAAATCCTGATTCATGAAGGGGGAAACCTTCTCAAAGAAACTGTTGTCTGCCGCGGCGAGGCGATAGAAGAGGTTTTCAGCAATTCAGCCCATGTGGTTGAAGGAGAGTTTGAAACCCCTTTTATTGAACATGGATTTTTGGAGACCGAAGCGTCCATTAGTTTGCCCGACGGCAAAGGAGGGTTGATCGTCTACTCCCAAAGCCAGGCTCTCTATAAAGATCGTGGTCAGATCGCCTCTATCATGGCTTTGAAGGAGGAGAAGATTGATATTGTACTGATGTCTGCAGGTGGGGCCTTTGGTGGTAAAGAAGACCTTACGGTTCAGCACCACGCAGCACTTGCAGCAATGGTACTGCAGCGACCGGTTCGAGTCAGACTGAGTCGTCCCGAATCTCTTCGCATGCATCCCAAACGACACAGGATGAAGATGAATTATATTCTTGCCTGTGATGAAAAAGGCATGCTGACTGGCCTGAAGGCCAGAATTGTCGGAGATACAGGAGCCTATGCCTCTATGGGGGCTGCAGTTGTCGCTAGAACCGGCACCCATGCTGGAGCTGCCTACCATATTCCCAATGTGGATGTTATCTCAGAAGCCTACTATACCAACAACCCCGTTGCTGGAGCTTTCCGGGGCTTTGGCGTCAGTCAGTCCAATTTTGCCATGGAAAGCATGATAGATGAACTGTGCAGCAAAGGTGACTTTGATAGATACCAGTTTCGGTACGATAATGCGCTGGACGTTGGGCGTATGACTACTACCGGCCATGTTCTTAAAGATGGGGTGGGCCTGCGGGAATGTCTTGAGTCTGTCAAAGAGGCTTTCAATGGCGCAAAATACGCGGGACTTGCCTGTGCCATAAAAAATTGTGGAATTGGCAACGGGATAGAAGAAGTCAGTGATACAAAATTAAAAATAGTCGCTCCCGATAGAATAGAACTCTATCATGGCTGGAGTGAGATGGGGCAGGGTATTGACACGGTCGCAAGACAGGTACTCTCCGAGGTGTGTGGTCTGGATGACAGTATTGCAATTGAGGTTAAAGCCGCCACCAGTGGGGGCGCAAGGGGAGGGGCGACTACCGCCAGTCGAGGTACCTCTCTTCTTGGAAATTCAACGATTCTTGCGGCTGAAAAACTAAAAGCTGATTTGAAAAATAAAAGTCTTGCCGAACTCGTTGGTAAGGAATATTTCGCAACATACATTGTGGACTGGACCACCAGCCATGACGTTCAAGGTGAAATAATCAGCCACTTTTCCTACGGCTATGCGGTTCACATGGCGATTCTTGATGAAGACGGCAAACTGCAAAGTGTCCATGCAGCCCACGACGGTGGCAGGGTCATCAACCCCGTACTTTTTGAAGGGCAGATTGAAGGCGGTGTCGTTATGGGAATGGGGTATGCACTGAGTGAACAATATCCGGTTAAAGACGGCAAACTCACTTCCAGCCGGATGGCCAAACTTGGACTTCCCAAAGCAAAGGATATGCCGCAAATAACGGTAATAGCAATCGAATGCCCCGATAATTCCGGGCCTTTTGGGGCAAAAGGAGTTGGGGAAATTGCCTCAATCCCGACGCCCGCTGCAATAGCCAACAGTTACTATAGTTATGACGGTATCAGACGTTACTCGCTGCCTCTTTTGCCAACGAAAAAGGACGAGTGAAACAGAGATTAAAACAACGAACGAAAAACATTCTTACCGGAGGAGTCCATGACCATATATTTAAAAGATGCAAAGTTTATAGACTGGCAGAATTTTAAAATCAGCAGCACCAATATAGCGGTTGAAACAGGCCCAATCGGTTCAATCAGTCTAACCTCCAGTATTCCAGGAGCTGATGCTCTCGCATCAGAGGATTCCATCATAGACTGTCAGGGCAAATATGTCACAAAAGCCTTTGGCTGTGGACATCACCACATCTATTCGACACTGGCCAGGGGAATGCCTGCGCCAAGAACCATTCCAAATAATTTTCCTGAAATTCTCAAATATGTCTGGTGGCATATAGACAAGCGTCTGGATCTGGAGATGATAGAAGCCAGTGCTCTGGCGTCAGCCATCTATTGCGCAAAGAGCGGCTCCACCTTTTGCATAGATCATCATGCTTCCCCCTTTGCAATCGAAGGCTCTCTTGAGATTATTGCCAAAGCCTTTGATCGTGTTGGTATCTCCCACATGCTTTGCTATGAGATATCTGATAGGGATGGAGAGGAAATAAGCGAACAGGGCCTTGCTGAAACCGACGCCTTTCTTGCTTCAGGTCGGCCTGGACATGTGGGGCTTCACGCCAGCTTTACCGTGGGGGAAAAATTACTCGGTGATTCTATTGCTCTTGCTAAAAAGCATGATACCGGCCTGCATATTCACGTGGCCGAAGATAAATCTGATCAAGCTCACTCTGAGGCTACCTACGGCAAAAGAGTTGTAGAACGATTACATGATTCCGGTGCTTTGGACTTAAGCAAGTCTATCTTGGGGCACTGTATCCATCTCTCTGATAATGAACGGAAATTGCTCAAGAATTCACATGTAACGATTGTTCAGAATGTCGAGTCTAACCAGAATAACAACGTCGGACTGGGCAACTACGGTGAACTGGCAGAACAGATGATGCTCGGTGTTGATGGTATGCACTGTGACATGCTTCGCAGTGCCAAGGCTGCTTTTCTTTCCGGTCAGGCAACTGAAGGCATCGGTTTTGATACTATTTATAATCGTTTTCGAAATGTTCACCGCTATATTGAGTCAACCGGTACAGCAGGGGACGGGGAGAATAACCTGGTCATCCTTGACTACGATACTCCAACCGATCTGACCCAGGATAATTTTCTTGGACATTTTGTCTACGGGATAGATGTCCGCCACGTTGAGACTGTCATTGCTAAGGGTAAGGTGCTGGTTGAGAACCGAAAAATCACCACCGTGGATGAAAAGGAAGTGTTGAGGCATGCGAGGGAAATGGGAAGGAAACTTTGGGGGAAGTTATAGAGCAATTGTAGCGGATATTTTAAATTCTACCTGGAAACGTTATGCAGGATATCTTGATAAAAAATGGCTTGATTGTTACCGCTGAAAGGACCTTTAAAGCGGATCTGCTCATTTCGGGTGGGGAGATCGAACGTCTAGGAGATTGCCTGGACTGTCCCGGAGGGATTGAAATTGATGCCACCGGCAAATACGTTATGCCGGGTGGCATCGATGCCCATACCCATCTTAATCTTCAGATTGGAGACAATAAGGTTTCCGATGGATTCTATGAAGGTTCTGCAGCAGCAGCCTTTGGAGGTACCACATGTATAGTGGAGCACCCCTCCTTTGGGCCGAACAACTGCTCGCTTATGCATCAAGTGGATGCGTTTAAAAAAGAAGGCAACAGTAATTCAGTCATTGACTTTGGTATACATGGGGTTTTCCAGCATGTAAATGCGGATATCCTGAGTGAATGCGCAAACCTTATGGCTGAGGGGGTCTCGTCTGCGAAAATCTATATGACATACAGCGGTCGTCTGCATGATCTCGAGATTTTATCCGTTCTGGAACGCGCAAAAGAAGTCGGTCTGCTCACCACATATCATGCTGAAAGTAATGATATCATAGATTTTTTAAGCAGTAGACTCTCCAAAGAACAGCATAAAGATCCCTACTCTCACTCTCTGACAAGACCAACCTGCTCCGAGGCGGAGGCTATATTTCGTCTCATTTGTATGTCCGAAGCTCTTGGCGGTGTTCCTTTGTATATTGTCCACCTCTCAACGGCTGCTGGCCTTGCAGCAATAGAGGGGGCACAAAGTAGAGGGCTCGAGGTGTATGCAGAGGTATGCCCGCAACATCTAATACTGACCGATTCCTGCTATCATGAACCGGATAACAGAGGGTTGAAGTATGTCATGGCGCCTCCTCCCCGCAAAAAAGAGGATATAGATGCCCTATGGCAGGGCCTTGCCAGGGGAACAATTGATGTTGTGGCAACTGATCACTGCTCTTTTAGTTTCAAGGATAAACTTTCCCGGGGAAGAGATGACTTCAGATTAGCACCGGGCGGTATTCCAGGAGTCGAAACCAGATTGCCGCTCTTGTTTTCCGAAGGCGTTCTCAAAAACAAAATTTCTCTTAATCGTTTTGTAGAAGTTGTATCAACGGCCCCAGCCAAACTCATGGGACTTTTTCCCCAAAAGGGACATCTCAGTCCGGGAGCAGATGCTGATGTGATCGTCTTTGATCCTCATCTTGAAAATGAAAAAATAATTACCCCGCACAACCTTCGTCAAAACGCTGACTACTCTCCTTATGAGGGGATGAGCGTTCGTGGGTGGCCAACCACTACTATTATTCGCGGTCAGCTTGTGGTTCATGAAGGGCGGCTTTTGGTGGAAAAAGGATGGGGGCAATACGTTAATCGCAAACAGGCGGTTAAAGCCAGTACAGTAACCAGCATGGCTGGACCAGACAGGGCCAGCTAAAACGAAGCATGAAAGTCATTGGTAAAGGCCATTTAAAGTCCCTATTGCAAATGAGTTTCATATAAACAGGAGACTAATATGATTAGTGATAAATTATACGTTTGCGATATCAAGACGCTGCTGAAATGGATTCTTGCTGATGAAAAGAAGGGGCGAATCTTTGGCATCGAAAAAGATCTGTTTTTCGTTCCCAAAACAAGTGATCCTTTCCGAATGGAGCGTTACGGACAGTTGCTTGAAACCCCGGTGGGTGTCGCTGCCGGCCCCCACACCCAGCTCTCCCAGAATATTATTGCCGCCTGGCTGACAGGTGGCAGGTATATAGAGTTAAAGACCATCCAGATCCTGGATGAACTTGAAGTGACCAAACCCTGTATCGACATGGGGGATGAGGGATATAACTGTGAATGGTCCCAGGAATTAAAGCTTGACGAATCCTTTGATGAGTATCTCAATGCATGGATTGTCATACACATATTAAAAGACAAATTTGGTTGGGGAGAAGTGGGTGTTCCCGGATTTATCTTTAATATGAGCGTTGGTTATAATCTCGAAGGTATTCTTAGTCCGACTGTGCAAAGATTTCTCGATAGAATGGCGGATTGCAGTAAGGAAAAGGCGGAAAAAATTGAGCAGATTGCATCCTTTTACCCAAAAGCAAAAGAGTTACAAATCTCTGACTGCATGTCAGACAACGTCACGATATCTACCATGCACGGTTGTCCGCCGGACGAAGTTGAAAAGATTGGTCGCTATTTTGTGGAAGAACGAAAACTCCATACCACCATTAAGCTCAATCCTACCCTACTCGGCGATACAGACGTTCGTGGTATTCTCAATACTAAACTGGGGTTTAAAGTTCAGGTTCCTGATCTAGCCTTTGAGCATGATCTGAAATATCCTGATGGTGTCGCCCTTATCAAGTCTCTGTTGGAAAGCGCCAGGAAAACGGGAGTTGAGTTCAATATTAAACTCACCAATACTCTTGAGACCACAAACAAAGACCAGGATCTACCGGAAAACGAACAGATGGTCTACATGAGTGGTCGTTCCCTGCATCCTATCAGTATAAATCTTGCCAGGCGCTTGCAGGATGAGTTCCAGGGAAAACTTGATATCTCATTTTCGGCAGGAACCAGCTATGAGAACGTAGGTAGTGTTCTTGCCTGTGATTTAAAACCGATTACCACCTGTTCGGATCTCTTAAGGCCTGGTGGTTACGGGAGGTTGTCTCAATATCTTGAGGCTTTGCAGAAAGAATTTGCTGTGGCAGGAGCGGCTAGTATCGATGATTTTGTCGTGGCAAGAAGCGGTAAAACCCAGGATGTAAAGACGGCTGGTTGGGTAAATCTACAAGAATATGCTGCAGCCGTTGTTGATGACGGTAACTATAAAAAAGAGAGTTATCCCTACGACAGTATCAAAACCGAGACACCACTCGGACCATTTGACTGTATCGAAGCACCCTGTATGACAACATGCCCGGCTGCTCAGGATATACCAAGCTACCTCTATTACACCGCACAGGGAGATTACGAGAAAGCTCGTAAAGTTATTCTCGAAACAAACCCCTTCCCCAATATTCAGGGAATGGTCTGCGATCATCTCTGCCAATCCAAGTGTACCCGAATCAATTATGATAACCCGCTTCTCATAAGAGAAATAAAAAGGTTCGTCATCCAGACGGCAGGTGATGCACCGCAACTCACTCCCGCTGCCTCCAACGGAATAAAAGTAGGTATTATTGGTGCCGGGCCTTCTGGACTCTCCTGTGCTTATTTCCTCGCATTACATGGTTTTGATGTGGAGATTTTTGAGAGCAAAGAAATTGCCGGTGGCTGGGCATCTGATGCTATTCCCACTTTTCGCCTCGATGATGATTCGATTAAAAAGGATATTGATGCGATTCTCTCTTTGGGGGTCAAAATTCACTATAGCGCTGCCATAGACCAGCCAAAGTTTGATTCGATGACCAAAGAGTTTGACTACCTCTATGTGGCTGTTGGTGCACAGGAAGGCGTGAAACTTGGAGTCCCGGGTGAAGATGCGGAAGGCGTCTGGGATAACCTCGACTTTTTAAGCGCAGTACGTCGAGGTGAAAATATTGATCTAGGTAAAAAGGTGGTGATTATCGGTGGCGGTAATTCCGCTATGGATGCCGCGCGAACAGCCAAGCGAATTGTGGGATCAGATGGAGAGGTAAACCTCATCTATCGCCGTACCAAGGAGGAAATGCCCGCAGCTCTGGAAGAAGTCATTAGCATGCTTGATGAAGAGGTTAATCTCATCGAACTGACAGCCCCGGAGTGTATGCTGATTGAGGATGGACGAGTCAAATCCAATCGCTGTTTTCAGATGAAACTCGGCCCGGCAGACGACAGTGGCAGACCTCGTCCAATCAAAATTGAAGGCTCCGAATTCGAATTGGAGGCCGACAGCGTGATCACGGCCATTGGCCAGCGTGTAAATGCCGATTTTTTTCCGGGGAAGAAGCTGAACATAGATCCTGTTACCCATGAAACACAGATTAAGAATGTATTTGCAGGAGGAGATGCCACTCGCGGTGCATCTACTCTGATTAAGGCGATCGCTGATGGTAAAAATGTTGCAGAGTCTATCGCTGATCGAGCAGTCGAAGAAAATAAGGTTGAAACCGGGCTTTTTGCTAAATCGTTTGATCCTGAAAAATTGCGCGTGGCAAAATCCCGTAGACAGCCTGGAACTCTTATGCCTGAAATTGGTTTTGATGAGCGATCCGGATTCAAGATGGTCATTGAAACTCTAGATGAGGTTACAGCACAGGCTGAAGCTGCCCGTTGCCTGCAGTGCGATGAGATTTGCAGCGTATGTGTTTCCGTTTGCCCTAACCGTGCTAACATGGAATTCCGGATGGAACCCGTTTCATATACAATCCAACAGGCGGATCTTGAAGCAGGTGGAGCTATAATCACCGATCTGGAATCGGTACAAATTAATCAAAAATATCAAGTGCTCAATATCGGTGACGCTTGCAACGAGTGCGGAAACTGCGCAACATTTTGTCCTACAAGTGGTGCACCATATAAGGACAAGCCTAAATTTCACCTGACTGCAGCAAGCTTTGATTCGGCTGATTTTGGTTATCGCTTTACTGGACCGAGTACGCTTGAGTTTAAAGATGCTGATCAGGCTGCGGTATTACAAATTGATCCCGAAGGCTTCAGCTATGATGATGGAAAAGTTCGGGCTGTTTTAGGTGCTGATTTCAGGGCACAAAAAATCGAATTTATTGGCAACAGTCAGGGGCCAGTCAATTTACAGCAGGCTGCTTATATGGCAATTCTGGCCACAACATTAAAAGGGTTGGCTCCATTCAACGTGTAGAGTTTTACAACAATTTTCTCGTAATGATTATGGCGCTGATCGCACCATAATCATTAATTTTAAGAATTAATCTGGAGGAACATCTATGTCGTCTGAAATACAAGAGAGCAGCTCGGATGCTGCTAAACGCAAATATGACCTTATCTACGGGCTTGATGATAAACCAGCACCATTGCAAGCCACATACGGCGCTCTGCAGCATCTTCTTGCCATGTTTGTTGGTATCATTACACCCGCTATTATTATCTCAGGAGTACTTGGCCTATCCCTTGAGTATAGTAGTTATTTGATCAGTATGGCGCTTTTTGCTTCTGGTGTGGGAACTTTTATTCAGGTGAGCCGTTTTGGACCACTTGGTTCAGGACTGCTGTCAATTCAAGGTGTGAGTTTTACTTTTATCAGCACTATCATTGTGATTGGTATGAGTGTGAAAAATAGCGGTGGCTCCATTGAAACAGCACTGGCAACAATCTTTGGCTGTACTTTTTTAGGTTCATTTTTTACCATGGGAGCCAGCCGGGCACTTCCCTACCTGCAAAAAATCATTACTCCTGTGGTCAGCGGTGTCGTTGTGCTCCTCATTGGCCTGACCCTCATTCAGGTCGGCATGGTCGATTTCTGCGGTGGATTTGCAACCAAAGGTACCCCTGATTTTGGCTCACTTGAAAACGTAGGGTTGGGCGCTTTGGTTATGACCATCATCATCTTTCTTAACAGATCAAATAAACCTCTTTTGCGGATGGGCTCGGTGGTGATTGGTCTTGTGGTTGGCTACATCGTTGCTATGTTTATGGGCAAGATTGATTTCAGCCAGTTGAAAGGAATAGCTCTTTTTTCTCTGCCTGTACCATTTAAATTTGGATTTTTTCAAATCGATTTTGGTATGATGTTTACTGTTGGCATTATCTACCTGCTGATTGTGGTGGAGGCCATCGGTGACTTGACTGCTACCTCCATGCTTTCAGGGCAACCTGTTGAAGGCGATCTCTATGTTGAACGTCTATCAGGCGGTATCCTGGCAGATGGTTTTAATTCCGCCTTCGCGGCAGTGTTTTCCGCCTTTCCTCTGGCTACCTTCAGCCAGAATAATGGTGTGATCCAGATGACCGGTGTGGCCTCCCGCCATGTTGGTAAATATATCGCGGGAATCTTGGTTCTACTGAGTATCTTCCCTGTACTTGGCGGGGTAATTTCAATCATCCCCAAGCCGGTTCTTGGTGGCGCTACGTTGATTTTATTTGCCATGGTTGCTTCTGCCGGTATACGAATTATTACATCCAGGCCACTTGGTCGCAAGGAGATGCTGATTTTAGCCATATCTCTTGGCTCCGGTCTTGGCGTTCACTTTGTTCCTGAAGTTTTTTCCCATATGCCACAGCTTGTACAGGATATTGGACGATCCTCCATTGCTGTGGGCGGTATGTCCGCTATTTTGGCAACCGTTGTCTTGAGTTTTGGTGAGGTGGGAGAGGAAGAGGGAGAAGTTGGAGCAAAAGAGAAATCAATTGAGGTTAGAGAATCTACCAGAGATTTAGAATGAGATAAGTCATAATGTGGATGAGAGTGAAAATCGGAGGGAAGATCTTGTGGCTTTATAGCGTTAAGAAGTGGTGAATATAATGAGTAACATTCCAAGTATTTCAATTATACTGTATGTAACTGATCTTGGTGAGCAGGCTAAGCCTGTTTTTAAGCACGCTCTTGTATTGGCAAAACAACATGGTGCAGATATCGTGATGCTTCATGTTGTTGAGCCGATGAGCGATGTAGCTATGGCTTTTGTCAGTTCATACGTTTCTAAAGAAGTAAGCAGCAAAGTACAAAAAACAACAATGCAGGAGATTCTTGCAAATATGAAGGTGCGATTGGAAAAATTTTATTCTGAGGAGTGTGATGGTTCGGACAGTTTCTCACCAGTTAAAGAGTTTCTTGTTGTTGGTGGTAAACCGAGTGAGGAAATATTAAGGGTTGCAGAAGAAGATAAAGTCGACATGATAGTTATGGGTAAATCAACAAGAAAAGTTCGCGGTATCCGAGTCATGGGCTCGACTGCCAGGCGGGTTGGGCGAATGTCGAATGTTCCAGTTCTTGTAGTCCCAAATTATTGACGCATCTGTAATCATCGGTAGAATTTATAGATAAACACTATTAGTACTTGAGGTAATTATGATTGATTTAACGATTAATAAGGAAATACAAGCAAAAAACATAGCATATTGCAGGGATAAAAAGATTACTTTGCCCACATTTGCCATGATGAAAGATCCGAGCAAAATACCGGCGGCTGTCAAAGATCAGCTCAAGGAGATTGGCCTGTGGGATCTTCATTCTGCCAACTTGTACAGGATTTCCTGGAGTAATGAGCAAAAAGATTCAGGCGGTCTCTATGGAGGCCCAAATCACTTTGTCCTGCCACCGGAGCTGACAGGATGCAAGGCTAACATAATTATGTTGTCCGGGCGATGGTTCCCAACAGGAGCGCACAAAGTAGGCGCCACCTTTGGTTGTCTGGCACCTACTCTTGTGACAGGACAGTTTGATCCACAGACGACTAAAGCGGTCTGGCCTTCCACCGGTAATTATTGTAGAGGAGGCGCCTATATTTCTCACCTTCTCGCCAGTAATGCCATTGCGATTCTCCCGGAAGAAATGTCCAAAGAACGTTTCGAATGGCTCAATAAAATTGCCGGCCAGGTCATAGCGACTCCCGGGTGTGAATCAAATGTAAAAGAGATCTTTGATAAGTGCTGGGAACTGAGAAAATCAGGAGAAGACCTGAAGATCTTCAATCAGTTTGACGAACATGGCAACCCACTTTGGCACTACACCGTAACAGGAAGCGCCATTGAAGAAGTGTTAAATAATTATATAACGGGCGATAAAAAATTTGCCGGTTATGTCTCTTCTTCAGGTTCAGGCGGTACCTTGGCTGCAGGCTCCTATCTGAAAAAACAGTTCCCAGGATCAAAAATTGTTGCGGCCGAGGCCCTCCAGTGTCCGACCCTTTTGCAAAATGGTTTTGGTGGGCACAGGATTGAAGGAATTGGGGATAAACATGTTCCATGGGTTCATGATTGTAAAGAAACTGATTTTGTCGCAGCAGTGGACGATGAAGCGACAATGAGGCTTCTCCGACTCTTTAACGAAGGCAATGGTCGTGAGGCTCTTGTGGCAAGTGGCGTCGACGCGGATCTGGTATCAAGACTCGATCTTATGGGTATCTCCGGCATCGGAAATATGATAGCTGCAATTAAATTTGCCAAATACAATGAACTCACTGAAAATGATTATGTGGTTAGTATTGCAACTGATTCAATGCAGCTCTACGGTTCAAGACTCGAAGAGTTGACGGAGGAGAGGGGAGCTTATTCTGAAAGCGATATTCAGCGGGATCTTCAGCTGCTCGATTCTATCGGGATAGATAATATGAAGGAGCTTGGCTATTATGATAAAAAAGCCATTCACAACCTTAAATATTACACCTGGATCGAGCAACAGGAAAAAGATGTAGAGGAGCTTAATGCCCAATGGTATGATCATGACAATTATTGGGGGAACACTTTTAAGCAGGTTGACGACATAGACAAGTTGACCACTGATTTCAACGACAAGGTGGGACTTCTTTAAGATCTGGCTGGCAAAGAAATTTTGAGGCCACTTCCATTGCAAAAGCAGTTTGAAGTGGCCAGGTCACAACCCATAAAGGTAAACCAAAATGTCAAATTATTTACTAGAAACTGACCCTGAAATCTCTGCTATTCTTGATCAGGAAACTGATCGGCAGGAACATGGGATCGAGCTTATTGCCTCCGAAAATATTGTCAGTCGCGCAGTAATGGAGGCCCAGGGAAGTATCCTGACGAACAAATACGCAGAAGGATATCCAACCAAAAGATATTATGGGGGATGTGCCTTCGCAGATGCTGCGGAAAGCCTTGCAATTGAACGGGCAACAGTGCTTTTTAATGCCGATTATGTGAATGTACAGCCCCACTCGGGTTCTGGTGCTAACATGGCAGTGTTGATGTCCATGGCGAAGCCGGGCGATACAATTCTAGGCATGAACCTGGCCCATGGGGGCCATTTAACCCATGGAAGTCCAGTTAATTTTTCCGGCCAACTCTATAATTTTGTCCACTACGGTGTTCAAAAATCCACGGGAACCATTGATTACGAGCAGATGGCAAAGCTTGCAAAAGAACATAAGCCAAAGGTGATTATTGCCGGGGCAAGCGCCTATCCGAGAATCATTGACTTTAATCGTTTTGCAGAGGTTGCAAAGTCTTGTGGCGCTTATCTTATGGTTGACATGGCGCATATCGCGGGGCTTGTAGCGACCGGGCTTCACCCCTCTCCCATATCGGTTGCCGATATCGTAACGTCCACCACTCATAAAACCTTGAGAGGGCCAAGGGGCGGTCTGATCCTTGCCAAAGAGGAATTTGGCAAGAAACTCAACAGCATTATTTTCCCTGGGATCCAGGGTGGGCCTTTGATGCACGTGATAGCAGCTAAGGCAGTTGCCTTCAAAGAGGCTCTTGCTGAGAGCTTCACAGAGTACCAGAAAAATGTGGTGAATAATGCTAATACTATGGCGAAAGTTCTTATCGAAAATGGTGTTGATCTTACTTCAGGCGGTACCGACAACCACATGATGCTGGTTGATCTCACGTCTCTTGGTATTACAGGAAAAGCAGCAGAAGAACTTCTTGGGCAAGTGGGTATAACCGTAAATAAAAACTCAATCCCCTTTGAGACAAGAAGCCCATTTGTGACCAGTGGTATTCGTATTGGAACTCCAGCCATCACCTCAAGAGGGATGAAAGCAGTCCAAGCAGAAACCATTGGAAGCCTCATCGCAGGGCTGTTGAAAAATCCGGAGAGCAGTGGAAAGATAGCCGAAACGAAAGGAATTATTACTGAACTGTGTAAAGATTTTCCACTCTATAAGTGAAAAATGGAAAATGAAAAATCAGAGTGGTGACATTCGGGATAAAACATCCCTTACCGGGGAGGAAGTGGTTCAACTGAATTTCATTAATGATTCAGGGAAATATTACTTCAGAAAACATAATCGGCAGGGGATGAGGTCTCATGTCCTTGAGGTTCTTAGTACTGAAGACATACTCAGGGAGACAAATGGAGAGATTGTCGATGGTATTCGTTTGTATCCGAGGGCTGTTCCCAAATATATGCTCAGGATATTGAGAAACCGGTTCACTACTCTTCAAGAGACTCTGGATGAAATTAAAACATACCATCTTGTTCTAAAGTTTCTGGAAGCAGAGTGTATTGCTCTGTCCAATGAATTTGTCGTTGATTACACCAGCACAGGGAAAAGTAAAATCGTGCTCTGCGGACTCCAGGAATATGTCCATGGAGCCATCCTTGATCCTTGGGGGTTTGTTGGAGAAACCCCTCTGGCGACCTTTTATCAGTCCAGGTTTCCCAGAGAAAAATTCCACGAAAAAAGCATAAGAAAAGCTCGCGATTCCATTGCAACCTTTGTAGCGAGAATGCGAAAAATGATTACTGAATCTGGCTATGTTACGGATCTTGCTGGTAACGGTAACTTGATTCTAACCGGTGCGGGTGACATTAAACTTGTTGATATCAACAACATCATAAAGGTTTCGCTGGATTCTTCTCGATGATAAAGGTTATCCTTCATGTGACAAATCAATTGAGGTTCTTTGGATTTTGGAAGAAAAGATCTTAAAGAACATGAATCTTTCCAGTGATCCTTTATATAATCATTTTCTTTCAGAAGAAAGATTGAAAAAGGTAAGACGTCTGGAAAGACAATTTTTCGAAAATCTTAGTTCTTCAAATTAGAGTAACATCACGGAGTAGCATCGGTCTTTTTTCAACAACAGTAAGAATAGCAGCGCTTTTGTCGAGAAGTGTAAAGCACTGTGTCTCTAGTGGAGAATAAAAATGAAGTTTAACTATCGTTGTACAACCTGTAGTACATCCTACGAAATTGCCGCAAAGAGTACAGTCTGCCCAATTTGTTCCAAGCAACAGCAGGAAGACCAGCCATTAACAGGAATTCTTGAAGTGGAACTCCAAGGTGAGGTGGATGGTAATTTTGATATTTTCGACCTGCTTCCAATTGAACGGAAATATTTCCCTCCAATCCCGGTAGGAGATAGTCCTCTTTGGAAACCAGCAAATCTGAGACATAGCACCGGGTTCAAAAACCTCTTTATAAAAGATGATGGAGCGAACCCAACCGCTTCCTTTAAAGACCGTGCCTCTTTTCTCGTGTCCGCTGCCGCGAAGAAATTTAACATAACCGATATAACCCTTGCATCCACTGGGAACGCAGGTTCCTCAATGGCCGGTATTGGCGCTGCAGCAGGACAAAACATCACTCTCTTTCTACCAGAAACAGCTCCTCCTGCAAAGTTGGTCCAAGCTCTCCAATACGGGGCCACAGTATACCGGGTTAACGGGAATTACGATAAAGCCTATGATTTATCGATGGAGTTTTCTAAGCAAAAAGGTGGTATCAATCGTAATACGGCTTATAATCCCCTTACTATTGAAGGAAAGAAAACTGTCTCTTTGGAAATCTATAAACAGTTAGAAAAGGCACCTGATGTCGTTTTCGTGTCCGTTGGTGATGGTTGTATCATAGCGGGGGTTTATAAAGGTTTTAAGGATTTAAAAAAACTTGGTTTAATCCCCAAAATACCAAAAATAATTGGAGTGCAGGCAGAAAACTCCGACGCACTTACCCGGGCATTTAAAACAGGTAAATTTGTTAATATTCCCACATCAACAGTTGCAGATTCCATCTGTGTCGATGTTCCGCGTAATGGTGTTCATGCGTTAGCTCAACTTAAAAAGTATAATGGAGAAATGATAACCGTTTCCGATGATGAAATTATCCAGGCTCAGGCTGATCTTTCTAGTTCAACTGGTCTATTTACTGAACCTGCTGGAGCCACAGCCTTTGCAGGATTTCAGAAAATAGCATCCGATCTCGACCAGAATGGGGTCGTTGTAATTCTAGCTACTGGAAACGGCCTTAAAGACAGTACGTCGGCAACATTGGGTATTGAGGTACCGCAACAGTTGATCAATACAATTGATGACATTAAGAATATTTGAAATTGAGCCCTATTGCTTCTTGTGGATTTTTATATCTAAAGCCGTTCTCACATTGCTTTAAAAACACTAACACCCCACAAGGGGGGGTAAGTGCCTTGGCAATAAACCTAACCATATATTTTCAAAAGACCTTCCCTGATTTTATGTTTTTTATACCCCTCAAGGGGGCATTGAAAATAGTTATAGAAGTACAGGCGTAAGGCACTAATTGGAGTTGATTTTGGAGAAAAGAGTTGTCATTACAGGTGTTGGACTGGTCACACCTCTTGGTATTGGCGTTGAGAATAATTGGAAGAATCTTTGCGCAGGAGTTAGTGGTGTTGACTATATTACACGCTTTGATACGAGCGAGTATAGTGTAAAAATTGGAGCTGAAGTAAAAGGTTTTGATAGCGAGCACTTCTTTGGGAAAAAGCAGAACAAGCGTCTTGACCTCTTTGTCCAATATGGCATTGTCGCAGCTCGAATGGCAATGAAAGATAGTGGTTTTCAGGTTACAGAAAAAAATTGCGATAGGGTTGGAGTAATTACGGGAACCGGCCTTGGGGGTTTACCAACTATTGAGAAGATGAATGGAGTGTTGTTGGCAAAGGGACCAAAAAGAGTAAGTCCATTTTTCATTCCTATGGTGATTCCCAATATGGCCTCGGGACATATATCAATGGATCTGGGATGCAAAGGGCCTAATGTCTCTTACGCAACAGCTTGTGCTGCCAGTACACATGCAGTTGGAGAGGCATACCGTCATATCAAATACGGTATGTGTGATACGATTGTAAGTGGTGGTGCCGAGGCTGTTGTTTGTGGTCTTGGTATTACTGGTTTCGCTTCGATGAAAGCTCTGTCTACGACGTGGGATACCCCGCAAACTGCTTCAAGACCATTTGATGAGAAGAGAGATGGGTTTGTTATGTCCGAGGGAGCAGGTATGTTAATACTTGAAGAGTATGAACATGCGAAAGCAAGAGGTGCAAAAATATATGCCGAAGTGTGTGGATTCGGTTTAAGCAGTGACGCTTATCATATAGCAGCCCCTCCAGAGGATGGAGAGGGCGCAGTGCTGGCTATGCAAATGGCTATTAAAGATTCAGGTCTAGCACCCAATGAATTCGATTTTATTAATGCTCACGGAACTTCTACTCCACTTGGTGATAGAGCCGAGACCACTGCTATCAAGACAGTTTTTGGAGATCATGCAAAAAACTTGGCAATAACATCTTCAAAATCAATGGTTGGTCATATGTTAGGGGCGACTGGCGGGGTCGAGGCAGTTTTCACAGCGCTGAGTATAGATGAACAAATTGCAACCCCTACGATCAATCATGATAAACCAGGAGATGGTTGTGATCTGGATTACGTACCAAATGTTTCCAGAAAGATGGATATCCGCGCAGCTCTATCTAATTCATTTGGCTTCGGAGGGACTAATGCGGTTATTGCTATGAAAAGGGTATGTTCGGGCTCGTAGTGTTAGAAAAAAACTCTGTTCACAGATAATGAACTTCTTTCGCAAATATTAGGCGTCTGGTGTGCTTGAATGAACATACTTTTTGATTTAGATGGAACCTTGACAGATTCATATCAAGGTATCACCAGATCCATATCTTATGCTTTGTCCACCTTGGGTAGAACTCCTCCACCTCAAGAGAGTTTAACCTGGTGCGTTGGGCCTCCGCTCAAGAAGAGCTTTAGTCTCTTGCTTGACTCTGAAGATGAGCAGTTAGTGAGTGAAGCTCTAGTAGCTTTCCGAAAGAGATTCAGGGCAGTCGGAATGTTTGAAAATGAGGTATACAGTGGTGTTCCAGGGATGCTGGACGCATTACAGCAGCAAGCCCACATCCTCTATGTGGCTACATCAAAACCTGTGGTTTTTGCCATCAAAATTGTTGAGCATTTTGGATTGAGTCAGTACTTCCAGGGGATATATGGAAGTGAGTTAGATGGCACACGAGCAGACAAGAAGAGTCTTATACTTTACCTTCTTACATGTGAAAACATCAATCAAGCTAATGCAACGATGGTTGGTGACCGTAAACACGATATGATCGGAGCCCGCGAAAATAGTGTGCGCGGGATTGGTGTGTTGTGGGGATATGGTACAAAAAAAGAATTGGAAGCTTCAGGTGCTTGGACATGTTGCAGTAGTCCAAGTGATCTTATCGATGTTTTTAATGACATAAGTATTTTTAACAAAATTTGAAGTGAGCTCCAGATAACGAAGGCAGAGAGCTCTTAGGCCTTGCCGCAAATCTTTAGCAGGATGGCATTTTGTGCGTGCATTCGGTTTTCGGCTTCGTCAAATACGATAGAAGCCTTTGATTCAATAACTGAATCAATAGTTTCTACACCGCGTTCGCATGGTAAGCAGTGCATAAATAAACTCTTTTTACCAGTTGCCGCCATCAAGGCATCATTTACCTGGAATCCTTTGAACCTTTCACGACGTTGCATGGCTTCGTCCTTTTGCCCCATTGAGGCCCATACATCGGTATAAATTATATCGGCATCTTTCACAGCGACCATAGGGTCATGGCTTATTTCCAGTTCAGATAAGCCGACCTTTTGGGCCTCGGTAAACGTCTTACTGTCTGGCTGGTAGTCATGCGGACAGGCACAGACAAAATGAAGGGGCAAGCGCTGAGCTAATCGTAACCATGAGTGTACAATATTGTTGCCGTCCCCAATATAGACTACTTTGAGGTCTTTCAGGTGGCCGCGATGTTCGAGAATTGTGAACATGTCAGCCATGATCTGGCAAGGGTGGTTGTAATCGGTCAAACCGTTAATTACAGGTACTGATGAGAATTGTGCCATTTTCAATATCTGATCGTGGGAGAACAAACGTGCCATGATTATATCATTATAGCGGGAAACCACACGGGCAATGTCTTTTGTTTCTTCTCGTTTGCCAATGGATATATCAGAGGGACCGAGAAAAAGAGCATGACCTCCCATGCGAACAAAACCAGTTTCAAAGGAAATACGCGTACGGGCTGAAGGTTTTGCAAATATCATAGCCATAGTGTGATCTTTAAATGGTTTATAGTCCTCACGTTTTCTAAAGCGAGCTTTTATTTCTTTAGTCAGGGCAAATGTTTCATGGATCTCATCAGCTGTAAAGTCGGTTATGTGTAGAAAATCACGTTTCATAAGGGAATCCATTCTTAATAAATATTTTTATTTTGATGCAATAGCAACTTAAGCCTTATCTTAAAGATACGATTTTCTTGGAGGACAATTATTTGACATTGATGTTTGGCTGTTGCTTCTACCATTGTTAAACTGCCCTGGTCAAGATGTTGCGTTAAAAAGGCTGTCTCATAATATCAGCATTTAATAGGGACATACAACCATAGATAAAAAAATGTTAAAAGCATAAAAAATTATTTGTCCATTTTAACTTTTCGTCGTAGACAAAGGTTTTCCCTTCGAATAGATATAACGATATAATACTTTGATAAAGAGAATACTTGTGTCTCATTTCAATAATGCAGCCATTCATCTACTTTACCGATGATCGTGCAGCCACTTTTTGCCTATTGGGGAATAGCAGAGGAGCTTGAAATGATTCAAGTATCAGAAGTTATATTGTATAAGCAACAGAGAAAAAGTGTGACGAATTGCATAGGGAGCCAAATATGAAAGAAAAAAAACAAGAGCTGCTTTACACTATTGCGCACAGGATTAATTGGGCTATTGAAAGGATCTGTGCATTGCTCATGGGCACCATGGTCGTTGTAATCTGGTTTGAAGTGGTGGAACGATATTTCCTGCATTTAGGCTATACTTGGACAGAAGAGTTTTCAAGATATGTGATGATTTGGGCTGCACTTCTCGCAGTTTCGTGCGGAGCGTTCTATCGGGAGCATATTGGACTGAATATCGTTGAACACTTCCTGCCTCCAAAGGGTGCAAAACTTCTTGGGTGGTGTCTCGATCTTGTTAGTATAGCGTTTTTTCTTTTTCTTGCATGGTACGGTATTGGTATGTCGAAAGCCGGTTTAGGACAGTATGCAACTATCTTCGGTATTACCATGGTTGTTCCTTTTGCAGCAGTCCCTGTCTCTTCTGCACTCACAGCATTTCAGATCTTTGCTGCCATGTTACGAAAATCAGAACCGGTAGGTTCTGGTATGACTCAAACTCAATTGTTCAACGACAATTATAATTACCGGTCAGCGACAACTATAATTACCGTAACTTCTCCAAAAGTGTTGGTAAAGTCCATTCTAACCGTCGCATAGCATC
>CAMZKN010000212.1 GCA_947311315.1 uncultured Desulfobulbaceae bacterium
ATCTCACAAGAAGATTTATAGGTCAATTAACTGTATCTTATTTTGAGCAATATGTCCAATTGTAAATGTAACCTTTTAAAGTTGTATAAGAACTGGGTTAGGGTTAAATCACCCTGGTTGTACCCATTTCGAAAAACTTGCCAGAGTCATAAAAACTGGGTATTGTTTGGCTTGCTGAGAGAATGATTTATTTTAGCGTGGGGTGTTGGTGAAGACATTTTTATCTCTCCAAGCCAATTTTTTCTATATTGAGGATTGATCAGGATTTATTTATATGAATGCCTTTTTGAACAAGATATCGCAACTTGATTCAATCCGCGATGTTATCCTCCTCTCCCATCAGGGTGAGCCCCTTTTTTACAACCGGCAGAAACCCTGGGAAGATGCTGCAGAGCATTTCTCTCACTGGGACACCATCATTAAAGGTCTGGACAAACCGCAATCTGCAGACTTTCTCTTTGACAGGGGACGCTATTATCTTCACCATACACCTATTGGCTATCTGATTATAGCCATACACGGCAATACAAGTTTTCAAAAAGTTAAAACTGCTTGTGTAAATGTGCAGAAAAAACTCTCTGACCCGGAAGTCTGCAAAAGAGTTTTGCTAAAAATGCTGCCAGCTGCGGATGATATGCAAAAACCTCTCATCATCCAAGAGCTCACCCCCATGGCGGACGGAGAGGTTGCACGGGTTTTAATTCCACTCCTCAAAAAAAGATCACACTTTCAACCTGAAGCCAGAGACTCACTGCTGCTCCATATATGCAGAGCCCTTGGCTATTGCTCAACAACAGAAGCAATAGAGCCACTCAACGGAATTGTCAACGACTACGACAAGCCCGTAACAAACAATCATGAAACCGCCATCAAAGAAGCAGCTCAGGTGGCAATAGCGCAACTGGATCTTGACGATCCGTACATAAAGAAAAAAATTGACCAGACTGTCGGGCAGCGAATCACGCCAAAAACTGTCCCCCCACCCCTTAAAAAAGACAGGCTAAAAGATACTAATCACATTGATGAGTTGCTGAAAAACAATACCAAAGATGAAGCAATATCACTTATTATGCAGGCAATAGAAACTGCCGCCTTAAAAAAACAATTTAAAAAGGCAGAAAAACTTCGTGACAAGCTTATACGTATCGACTCCATGGCTCTGACAGAGATAATTCGTGCCGCAGAAATAATAGAAGAAGAAAAAAGTGCAGCAATAAGCAACGACCACCTCACGACCTGGCAGGATCTGGCTCTCGCCCTCTCTTCTGAGGAATTCACCTCCCTTTATCATGCAATGACTCTCAAAACATATGCCAGCGGAGAAATGATAGCAAGGCAGGGCGAACACCTCTCTACTCTGTTTTTTGTCAACCGCGGTCGCGTTCAGCTCTACGCTGTCAGCCAGGGCAGAGAAGTACCACTAAAAACACTAAGCCCTGGAGAGATTATGGGGGCTGGGACATTTTTCGAAATTTCAGTCTGGACTGTCAATGCCAAAAGTATGGGTGCAGAGCTCTCTCTTTTACACCACAAAAATCTAAAATCCCTAAAAGAAGCTCACCCGGCCCTGGAGTCAAAACTGAGCGAATTCTGTACAAAATTTCAATCATCGAACACCCTCTTTAAAGACACCAAGCGAACAAGAAGAACATCAGAGAGGAAAAAACTTTCCGGCAGAACGACAATCGCACTGCTTGACAAACAGGGTAAGACAACCGGCATGGGAGCAAAAGGTGATCTTCTGGATATTTCAAAAGGAGGTGTATCCTTTTGCCTCCATTTTTCCAAAAAAGAAGCTGCCAACACCTTCCTCGGCAAGGCAATCAGAGTAAGCATTCGCAGTGACATTTCAATCCCATCACTGATCCGTGATGGCAAAGTAGTTGCGGTACGATGTCAGGATTTTATCGGCAACGAATATTCCCTTCACGTAAAATTTGACACATCGATGACTGCTTCAGAAGTACAACGTGCTATTCAACCCACCAAATAAAACTCTTTTAAAAAAAAACGGTGAAACGCGGTAACTCTTTAAAATACATTAACTTTTGAAATTCCAACTAAATAAACGTCAAGCACTACAAAAATCTCTTTTGCAACAACAAGATTCCCGGCCTTGACACTTTTTGAGAGATCTGCAACCAGAGCAGCGAGTTTCGCAAAACCAAACATACCCGACATCCCTCTCAAAGAGTGGGATGCGCTGTAAAGTAATTCATAGTCCTTATTTGCCAGTGCCAGTTTCATAGTATGCAGATCACTGTCAATCGTTTGCAGTACATCCGGGATCAATTCTTTCAAGGGTTCGGGAATTTCATCAGGGTGCTCATTTTCAAGCCAATACCCCAGTGCTTTATTACCAATCACGGCATTGGATTGATCTTTTTTACCGCTTTTTTTCAATGTGTAGATAGTCTGCAAAAGTTCTCTTTTGAAAAACGGTTTCGTCAAAACTCCGTCAAACCCGGCTTGGATAAAATTCTTTTTCTGTTCCTGAAACGCGTGGGCAGTTACTGCCAGTACAACCTGAGAGTGACCTCCCTTTCGCTTTTCATCTTTGCGTATTTTCGTAACTTCTCCAAAAGTGTTGGTAAAATAAAGCGTGCGTTCGAACCCCTGCCCTTGTATGATGGGAAGCATGAAAAGCACATTCGATCAACTCACCAAAAACATTCCCAAAGAAGA
>CAMZKN010000213.1 GCA_947311315.1 uncultured Desulfobulbaceae bacterium
CTCCTTGGGCCAAAGCGGTACTGAAAACTTTAATCATAAGAAATATTATCATCCGAACCTGTAAAGTGTCAATAAAATAGTATCAAGTCATACTGTGATACCTATAGTTACGGCTACATTCCAACTCTAAAGGTTACAATCTGTCATGCCTTCCAGCAGTTAAGCACAACTTCTCATTTTTGTCATCTTTTTGCCGCACTTCTTTCATTTTTTTGCTAGGAAAATAGTTTTATTTTTTATACACTACTTATATTACATTTGAATCTATAGTAATTTTGAATAATAATTTTTTTCTTTCATATGAGAAAAACATACACATTCACTCAATCAAGGTCTCAAACAATGATTTTCAATCGTCTTGCAGCGCTTACTCTGGTCGTTTTCTTCGTCTTCACGATTCCTGCATGTTCAAACTCTGAGCAGAAAAAAGAAAAACACTATAAACGTGCCCTCGAGTATATAAAGATAGATGACCCGAAGGCAGCGGTTATTGAGTTGAAAAACGCCATCCAAATTGACGCCAAATTTGCTGACGCCCGCTATCAACTGGCCCTGCTCTATCTCAAAGACAGTAAACCCAGACAGGCATTTGCCCAACTTCAGAGAACAACCAGCCTCGATCCATCAAACCTTGATGCAGGAGTAAAAGTTGCCGAATTTTACCTTCTGTCCCGCAACAAAGAGGAAAGTCGAAAACAGATCGAAAAAGTTCTCTCCGTTGATCCAAACTATAAGGACGGATTATCACTCCTTGCCAACATCGAACTGATCGATGGGAATTTCGACAAGGCAGAAGAGGCAATAGATAAAGCAATTGAGCAGGATCCTGCAAATGACAAACTTTTCAACATCAAAGGACGCATTGCCCTTGCCACCAGTAAACTGGACGAGGCCGAAAAATTCTTTTTAAAGGCTAAAGAGCTCAAACCGGACAATTTTGCCAATCATAGAACACTGCTTATGTTTTATGAGCAGAAAAAGGACAAACCGGCACTGGAAAAACAGCTCACACTCATGACCTCACAGTTCCCGGATAATCCCCAACTCTCCATGATGCTCTCGAAGTATTATCTAAAGGAAGGAGACAAAGAAAAAGCAGAACAATCAATTTTAAAGGCAATTGAAATCGAGAAGGATTCCATACCATTCAGGCTGGCGCTTGCTGATTTTTATAAAAATCAGCGTCAATTTGATAAGGCTGAGGAGACATTAAAAAATGGACTATTGGAATTTCCTGATAAAATAAAGTTGCAGGTTGCTCTGACTGATCTTCTTTTTGAACTGCGAAAATTTGATGAAGCCCAAAAACTAATGGACACCGTCCTCGCCACCAGACCTGCCAATGGTGGTGCCAATCTCATTAAAGCGCGTTTTCTTATCAGAGAAAGAAAAACCACAGAAGCATTGGAAATTCTCACTTCACTGACAGATAATTACCCAAAATGGGCCGCACCGTTCTATTTTACTGCTCTTGCCAATATGACAATTGGTAAAATTGAACTTGCTCAAAAAGCAATTGAATATGCCCTGACCAACGACAAATCCAAAGACCAGTACCACGCATTCGCCGCCCAGATTTACCTTATGCGCGGAGAAAGTGACAAGGCACGCAAGGAGGCATCCATTGCTCTTGCCATCAACCGCCATAACTTTACTGCTGCAAAAATTCTGGCCAAATCCTTTTTGCAGGCGAAAGAATTCGATAAGGCGATTGAACTAATACTGCAACTGAGTAAAACTGTTGATTCGGACGTAGATCTTTTAGGCAGTTTAAGCATGGCATATTTAGGTAAGGGAGAAAAGGAAAAGGCAGTCGAACCTCTTGCAAAAATCCTCACTATTGCTCCTGGTAACTCAAAGGCCCTCGCACTGTATGTTGCGCTTACTGCAGGAAAAGATCTACAGAAAGGTATTACGCTGATTCAGCAGCAAATCAGCAAAAAAGAGTCTGCCGGCCATTACATACTCCTCGGTGATCTTCTTGTCAGAAATCAGCAGCCGGAAAAAGCTCTTGAGGCCTTCAAACGTGCACAAGAACTCCAACCCGAAAATCCTCAAAGTTATATTCTCACCGCACGGCTACTTAAAAGGATGGGTAAAATTAAAGAAACTGAGCAGGCATACCAGGAACTCTTAAAAGCCCAACCCGATTCCATTGCCGGCAATATGGGTCTTGCCACTATTTATGAAAATACAGAAAGAACTGCTGAAGCTAAAAAAATCTACACAGAGCTCCTTAAAAAGAACCCGGATATTCCGGCCGCAGCCAATAATCTTGCCTGGCTGATCGCCTCAGAAAAAGATGGGGATCTGGGCGAAGCTCTCCGGTTGGCAATGCAGGCCAAACAGGCTTTACCCGAACAACCCTACATTTCAGACACCCTTGGCTGGGTTCATTACAAAAGAGAATCCTATTCTCTTGCTATTTCACAATTCAGACAAGCCCTTGAAAAAAGAGCAGACGATCCTGTACTCCTCTACCACCTGGCGCTGGCTCTAGAGAAAAACGGAGATGCAACCGAAGCGATTACGACCCTGGAAAAAGCATTGGCCGCAAAACAGGATTTTAAAGAGCGGGCTGAAGCAGAGACTCTTTTGAAAAGCTGGAAGGAGGCAGGCGGCGGTTCGTAACGCTACTTGCCCAGGCAGAACTGCTCGAATATTACATCAAGAATGTCTTCATTAGTTGTCTCACCAACGATTATTGCCATCTGCTCAAGGCATTCTTGAAGATCGACCGCGATAAGGTCGTTAGTCAGCCCCAGAGAAAGAGAGGACGAAACTCTCTCACAGGCGTCTACGGCAGCAATAAGTGCTTGTTTATGCCGTACATTGGGAGCACATCCTTCCTCCTCCCACTGCTCACCACCAGACGTCACCGACTCAAATACTGCCTTTTTTAATTCATCGATTCCCGCCTGTTCTTTTGCGGAAATGTTTATCCAGGTATTTACAGCAGTAAAGGTGGACAGATCAGGTAAATCCCCAGTACAGAGATCTATTTTATTCACAACGGCAAGCATTGGCTTATGACAGACCATATCATACAACCGACGATCTTCTGCTGTTACATCCCGTGCCCCATCTATCATAAAAAGAACAAGATCAGCGCCGTTAATTAACTCTTTTGCCCGTCTTATACCAAGCTCTTCCACCTCTCCGGCATCATCACGAATCCCTGCAGTATCGACAATTTTGACAGGAATGCCCATAATATCTACAACTTCTTCAATGGAATCCCGCGTTGTACCGGGCACGGCGGTAACCAGCGCCCTCTCTTCCTGCAGGATGGCATTGAGCAGACTCGATTTACCAACATTGGGTAATCCGGCAATGACAAGGCTGATCCCCTCACGAAACAGTTTTCCTCTGTCTGCGTTACGAAGAAGTCGCTGTAGGGGCTGATATACTGTCTGCTCCACTTCCATTATCAACTGCTGATGATCAACTATATCAACATCTTCATCCGGAAAATCTATGGCAACCTCAACGGTAGCCCGCATTTTCACCAGCTTTTCCCGAATCGGCTCAATTTTTCTGTATAAAGCTCCAGAGAGTTGTTCCTGGGCCAGATCAACGCCTTTTCGTGTTTTAGCAGATAAAATATCAATTACGGCTTCGGCCTGGGTGAGATCGATGCGGCCATGTAAAAAAGCTCTTTTCGTGAACTCTCCAGGTGCAGCAAGACAACAGCCGCTGTGAAGAATCAATTCAAGAATATTACGCAAAACGATGTAGCTGCCATGGCAATGTATCTCAACGACATCTTCACGGGTATATGTCTGCGGCCCCTTCATAAATACAGCAAGCACCTCGTCCAGAATTTTGGAGTCAGCGGGCTGAATAATATGACCGTAATAAAGTCTATGACTGGTAAAAGAACAGGTTGTATCTTTGGGCTGGAAAATCTTTTTGAGAAGGGGGAAAGCTTCACTGCCGCTGATGCGAATAATACCGATACCGCCAGCGCCCGGCGGTGTAGAAATTGCGGCAATGGTCGTATCAGCGGGAAAAGTGTTCACAACACCACTATCAGGAATCGTTTTTAGGCTTGGCCGCTGGTTTATTTGATCGGCCACGTCCACGGGAACTTGACCGTTTACGTCCACTGGGTCTCCCCCCTTTGCCTGGTTTGTAAATAAGTATCTTCTTAAATAAACCATCGCCTACAGAACGGGAGCGTATCTCTTTATCTTCCTGAAGAATCATGTGAATCGTTCTTCGCTCAGAAGGGTTCAATGCAGGAAGAACCTGGGTTTTACCATCTTCTTTAACCAAGGCTGCCAACTCAACAGCCTTTATTTTCAACTCTTCCAGTCGTTTCTCACGGTAATCACCCACATCCAAAGTCAGTCGCCACTGCTCGGTAACTTTTCTTGCAACAATCTTCCTCAGCAGATACTGCATGGAATCAAGAGTCTTGCCCTCCGGGCCTGTCAGATAATCCTCAAACTCTCCACGCAGGGTGCATGTTACTGATATTCCAGAAGATTCGATCTCAACGGTTGACGGGCAGCCCATCAAATCGACAATAGTTGAAATCTCCGTCCTGACAAACTCCAGGCTTTCCGGGCTCACATCTTTTTCCACTTCCACTACACGCTTTTGCTCTACTTTCCTTTCCTGGGGGGCTTTTTCAGGCTGGGCTTTTTGTGGCTTGGCAGGCTTAGCAGGCTTAACTTTTTTCTGAGCAGCAGGCGGTTGTTTTTTCTTTATCTCAGGAACAACATCAGCATCCTCTGCAACCACAGGCTTAGGTGTAACGCGAATATGTGCTTTTTTACGAATCAACCCAAAGATACCTGTTGATCCTGTTTCAAGCACTTCAATATCCAACTTTTCCTGAGCTAACTTAAGGGTTTCACACGCCTTGCGTATCGCATCTGGAACTTCTTTTCCGTAAAAATCTTTTTTATCTGAAGACATCAAATTTCCTTATTCGAAAATTTCTCACCTGCTTATTGCTTTGCATAGAAACATTAGCTTTTTAGATTTTTTCAAGCTGTTTTTGGTTTCTTTGTTTCGCGATTAATCATTACCTGTTGCAGAATTGAAAGCAGGTTGTTTACAAACCAGTACAAGACCAGGCCGGAGGCAAAATTAATAAACATAAACGTAAAGACAACGGGGAGGAACATCATTATTTTTGCCTGCGTCGGATCTGCAGTGGAGGGTGAAAGTTTCTGCTGCAAAAACATCGAAGCACCCATAAGCAGAGTAAGCACCGGCAAGCCACCAAGATGCGGAATTGCAAACCCCAGCCATAACCTGTCCGGTGCTGAAAGATCTGTAATCCAGAGCATAAAAGGTGCGTGACGCAATTCAATACTCAGGAGAAGAACCTTATACAAAGCGAAAAATACCGGTATTTGCAAGACCATGGGCAGGCAGCCGCCAAGCGGATTAACCTTATACGTTTTATACAGGCCCATAACTTCCTGATTCATCTTGGTGGGATCATCTTTATACTTTTCTTTGATCTTCACCATTTTGGGCTGCAGCTTCTGCATGTTCTTCATCGACTTCATACCCTTTTGGGTAATAGGCCAGAAAAGTCCCTTGAAAAGAACAGTTACCATGATGATGGCAATGCCATAATTATGAACGAAACCATAAAAGAAGTTCAACAGCCAGAGAGTAGGCTTAGCGATGAGATCAAACCAGCCGAAATTGACAGATCTGTCTAAATTATAACCGACCTCTTTAAGCATTTTCAATTTCTTGGGACCGAAATAAATATGGTATTTATACTCATTTTCCGCCCCGGACTGTAATGTATCCAAAGTCCCCGCAAGCTGCACCTTGGTCAATTCCTCATTGCCCTGCATAATAAAAGACGATCCAGCACCTTCGACAGGTATCAGTCCACAAATAAAATAGTTCCCCTCATAAGCGGCCCAGTCAATCGTGCCCTGCAGAGTTTTGGGCCCTTCGGCAAATTCCTTTGCTTTCACCTCTGTAAGTTTGCCGTCTATGTACACCGCAGGCCCACTAAATAAGAAACGGCTGGCCGGGCTTGAGACTCCGACAAAGGGAGTATTAATAAGACCGAGTTGAGGTAGTCCCTGGAGGATATTTCCGGAACTGTTTTTCACTATGACGCTAAGATCAATAAGATACGTTGCGTTGTTAAAAGTATACACCCTTTCAACGGTCAATCCATTCCCGGCCTGAGCTGTCATTTTCAGGCTTGCGGTCGTCTTATCATTAGATAAAACTATGTTTTGTGTATCACTGCTATAGAGAATCCTGCCACCTAGAGCACTACCCCAGGAAAATTCAAGTGGAAAACCCTGAGATTGATCAGTTTTCACCAGTTGCATTCCGGCAGAATCCGATTCATGGGTCTCACGGTGTTTTTTTAGAAGAAAACTTTTCAAGACACCACCATCTTCAGAAAAAACAGCCGTATACATGCCTGTTTCAACGACTATGTCCCGAGGTGCCCTGTCATAAACAGGAGCAGGCTCAGCGACAACTGGCGGCGCCAGGGGTACCTCATTTTTCACAATCGGTTGGGGTACGTTTTCTGTTACCGTAGCAGACTGTTCCTGGGTTTCATTTTCAGCAACCGGTTTATCAAAGCCAACAAAAAGATATTGATAACCAACAAGTATTACAAAGGAGATGACAATGGCCAAAAAGGCTCTATAGGTATCCATGAACTTTCCGTAAAAATTATATCAACACGGGAATACTTGTGTTAATGGTCTTGAAATAGCGGCTACAATCACTGCACCGGATCATATCCACCTCGGGAGAAAGGGTGGCAACGGAGTATCCGTCGTAGCCCAAGATAAGTTCCGCGTACAACCCCGTATTTTTCAATTGCCTGAATAGTATACGTTGAACACGTGGGAATAAAACGACAACTCGGTGGTAAAATGGGAGAAATAACGTACTGATACCCTTTAACTATCCCTATAAAAACAATCTTTGGAAGTTTATTTATCAACAGTTTCATGCTTGACGAAGACCGGCAATCCCGCACGTTAGAGAATTTACAGCCTCGCTGACATCGCTGGGATGAGAGTAGGAAAAACCCTGTCGTACTGCAAAGACAATATCTGCTCCGGCCGGATATTGATCCCGATCCAGCCGAAACGATTCCCGTACAATACGTTTAATGCGGTTTCTTTTCACCGCACCACGTATTTTACGGTGAACACTGATTCCGAGCCTGCTTTTGCCACTCAAATTAGATAAATAAACCAGCGCAAAGCCTCGGCCGCGCAAACGTTTACCTCTGCTATAAACCTTATCATACTCCCATCCTTTTCGAACAAGGGAAGTCTTCAAAAGCTTTTGATTCGCCAAAGCTTATGCAGAAAGTCTTTTGCGGCCTTTTGCCCTTCTGGCCCTGATCACTGCCCGTCCCGCACGCGTACTCATTCTGTCACGGAAGCCATGGGTACGTTTGCGCTTTATATTGCTGGGTTGAAAAGTTCGCTTACTCATTTTCTATATCCTCATTTTTGTGAAATCTATGGTCAAACCATGGGATTTTCTATTTTGATGAATTCAAATAACAAAACAAGAACATTAACCATAAACAGTTGCCACTGTCAATTATTTTTGTTTACCGCTGGATATTTCATATAAGAGCCTAAAAATTTGACCAGCCGTGTTCAATCCTGAACAGAATTACCCTCATAAGTTCATCGCGTAGGCATTGCCGTGCAGTAGAGCGCTATCTGACTTGATAAAATTGTAGGAATTGTTTCTGGATGGATCAAACTAAATCAAAGAATATAAATATATAAATGAAAAAAGCAGGGGGAAAG
>CAMZKN010000214.1 GCA_947311315.1 uncultured Desulfobulbaceae bacterium
TATGACCTTAATACTCGTATCTGCTATGAAGAATATCAACTTCTTCCTGGGGTTTATATCCGGTTTTCATACTTTCAAGCGATCCGGCAATAGCGAAAACCGACATATAGACATGGGTTAAATAGAAAGCAACAATTGCCATACCAAGGACGTTATGAATAATGACATACAGCCGAACAGTATCAATATCCGCCCCCATCCCCCAAATAATATAACCGGTATAGGCCATAACACCGCCGCCCAGAGTGGCAAACCAGAAGTACATTTTCTGCCCTGCATTGAATTTCCCGGCTGGAACAGGTTTCTTTTCCTTACTCAGATATCCTCCAAGAATAATCATCCATCCGATATCATGGAGTTGCGGTAACATATCTTTGAGCCACGTGACAAACATTATAAGGCACGGCAAGACAAACACGATGGCCGACACCAGGTGTACTGTTCGCGCGCTTCTAACTAATACTCCACCGCCCAAAAAGCTTCCCAGAACAATCATCAGGCCGGTAATGACCAGCAATGAAAATGAAATGGCCGCAAAAAAATGAACAATCCGCACGAAAAAGGGAAAAAACAAAATCTGTTCACCACCATGATCAAAATGCTTGGCACCAATAATGAGGTAATGCAGTAAGAAGGCTCCAGGTACAACCACGATAATGGCTAAAAATATCTTCCAGAACCACTCTCCCTGAAGGGTTGTGAACAACTGACCATACTCCTGCCAGCTACCTGTTATTACGCCGATAAGCCTATGATAATAATCAGCCGACGACCCATCCGAAAGACCCGCGAGAACCTGGCCTTCCTGGGCAGATACGAAAACGGCGAACCCTGCCACAAGAAAAACTGTGAGCAGAAACACAGATGCAAAGATTCTTTGCATGATTTGCTCCTAATAAATTAGAGACAAATCCGACCTCCATTAAATCACATTGACATAAATGTTTTTAAAGGCCGGATCTGCAATCAATACATTCTACTTCTTTTTATACGCCTTGCTCCAACCCCAGGCGTTCACCCCGGAACCACGCTGAAAAACACGCTTTCGATAGACATCCGCGACCACGTCTGCATCCCCGGCAAGGAGTGCCTTTGTCGCGCACATCCCGGCACAAAGCGGTACCTTTCCTTCAGCAATGCGGTTCTGTCCATAGAGCTTTTTCTCCTCATCACTGAAATCTTCTTCAGGGCCACCTGCACAGAAGGTACATTTATCCATCGCACCTCGGGCACCAAACACATTGCCCTTTGGAAACTGCGGAGCCCCAAACGGACAGGCCATAAAGCAATAGCCACAACCGATACAAGTTTTTTTGTTCACCAGAACAATACCATCTTCCCGTTGATATATCGCATCAACCGGACAGACAGCAATACACGGTGCATCGGAACAATGCATACAGGAAACCGAAATTGATTTTTCGCCTGGCTCTCCCTGTTTTAAGGTAATTACCCGACGGCGATTAACACCAACAGGCACATGATGTCCCTCTTTACAGGCAACGACACAGCCACTGCAATCTATGCATCGCTCCACATCACATAAGAATTTCATTCTTGCCATTTTTTATTCCTCCTCATCCACGCCGATCAGGCACGGGTGACTTTGCACAGACCATCTTTAGTAGCCTGGATCTGGGTTATGATGTCATAGCCATAGTTGGTGACAGTGTTGCCAGGGTCACCAACAACATACGGTGCATGTCCTTTCGGGTAGTCTTTTTCATACGACTCACCCATCAATGTTCCGGCAAAATGGTATGGCAGGAAGATCGTCTTTTCATCAACCCGTTTGGTAATTTTCACCTTCACTTTTATCTTGGCACCTTCAGGGGACTCGATAATAACCATATCAGTTTTGCGAATGCCAAGATCATTTGCCAGACGAGGATTAATCTCTGCATACATTTCAGGCTGAAGCTCGGCAAGATATTTATTGCTTCGTGTTTCTGCACCACCACCCATATGCTCAACCATTCGACCTGTCGTAATAACATATGGATAGTCTTTTACCAGATTCGGATCCTGTTCACTCTTGTACCGTGTATGAACCCTGTAATGATTGGGCTTATCTTCATAGGTTGGGTACTTGCTGATAAGATCCGGTCGTGGTGTATGCAGCGGCTCACGATGAATCGGTACCTGATCAGGAAAATTCCAGACAACACAACGGGCACGGGCATTGCCAAACGGTGCCATACCTTTTGCTATTGCCACCTTAAGAGTTTCTTGAGACAGATCAGTTTTCCAGTTGGTACCCGGTACAACATCCTTAAATTCCGGGTAACCGCCCTTGACTTCACTGCCCGGATTATAGACACCTTCTGCTGCCAGCTGATTTTCAGTACGGCCACTGGAGTCATATTTTTTCTCGAGGCCAAAACGGTTACGGAAAGGCAAACCACCATCGGCCACAGACTTGGAAACATCGTAGAGTATTGGTGTACCTGGATGATCTGTTGTCCAGCATGGCCACGGCATACCGTAATATTCACCATCACATGGCCCGCCCTGGGCCTGCAGGGTATCAATATCAAAGGTGTGCCAGTTTTCCATATGCTTTTTAATGCGATCAGGTGTCTGACCGTTGTAACCGATGGTCAGAGAACCGGAACCGAGCTCAAGGGTGATATCTTCTGGTACCTGCTTGATTTTTTTATAGAACTCATCAGCAAAACCAAGTTTTTTGACCAGCAGTTCCATTATCTGATAATCATCCTTGCTGTCATAAATAGGATCAACAACCTTATATCGCCACTGTATCTGACGTGAGGTGGATGTTACAGACCCGGAAGTCTCATACTGACTAGAACAAGGCAATATATAGACATTATCTGTTTTCGTAACAGCTGAGGCAACCGTTGGGAATGGATCAACAATTACCAGCAGTTCCAACTTATTAAGAGCCTTTACAACTCTGTTATACTGGGAGTTTGAGTTGGAACCGCAACCCCATTGAATCATGGCTTTTATTGGAGAAGGAGATTCAATTTCAACTTCACCAAGTACACCTTCATACCAGCGGGCCAGGGTAAAACCCTTTTTATTCATCCATTCTTTGGCCGGGAAACGACCGACCATCCAGTCGTAATCGACATCCCATACGCGGCACCAGTGCTTCCAGGCACCATCGGAAAGACCATAATAGGCGGGCAGACTATGTGATAAAATACACATATCCGTTGCACCCTGGACATTATCATGACCACGAAAAATATTGGTACCACCGCCTGATTTACCCATATTGCCCAAAACCAGCTGCAGGATACAAAATGTTCTGGTAATGGAAGAACCGATATGATGCTGGGTACCACCCATACACCAGGTAAGGCTGGTCGGCCTGTTGTTGGCTAGTAGCTCTGCTATCCTTGTTACTTCTGCAGCGGGAATACCGGTTATTTCCTCAACCGCTTCCGGTGTATAATCTGCTGCGACATCAACAAGTTCCTGATATCCTGCCACTCTTGTTCTGATAAATTCCTTATCCTGCCAGCCATTAGTGATAACAGCATTGATAAGTCCCATCATAAACGCTGCATCGGTACCGGGACGAATACGGACATAATCACTGGCTTTTGCAGCAAGTTTTGTAAAACGTGGATCAACAACAATCACAGGCGCATTATTTGTCTCCTTTGCATGCAGAATGTGCTGCATGGAGACAGGATGCGCCTCTGTAGCATTTGAACCGATAAAAATCAGACTTTTTGCATGTCTCATATCGTTGAGACTGTTAGTCATTGCACCGTAACCCCAAGTATTGGCGACACCTGCCACCGTTGTAGAGTGTCAGATACGGGCCTGGTGATCGACGTTATTCGTCCCCCAGAAAGCTGCAAATTTCCGGTGCAAATACGCCATTTCCGTGGAAACCTTGGCGCTGCCGTTAAAATGCAGGGCGTCAGGGCCATCTTTTTCTCGAAGATCAAGCAGTTTGGCGCTGATCTCATCCATTGCCTGATCCCAGGAAATATTGGTCCATTTACCGTTAACTCGTTTCATCGGCTGCTTAAGCCGTTTTTCACTGGTTACCATATCGATGGCACCAGCGCCTTTGCAGCAGTGCGAACCAAGAGATACCGGGTGATCCTGGGCAATATCCTGACGAACCCAAACACCATTCTGAACCTCGGCCTCAATACCACAGCCCACAGCACAGTAGGTACAAATGGTTTTTACTTTTTTTGAACCCATATATGGCCCGCTTTTACCGGTGGCTGCACTAGCCTTTGCTGTCATTCTGGTGGTCATTGCCACCCCGGTAAGAGCAGCCGTTGCTGCTGAGAGTTTAAGAAAGGATCGGCGTGCGACCTTCGGGTTAAGAGTTACCCTGCGCCCGTCGGAAACTGCACCGGCCCCGGAGGAAGTCTTAATTTTGCTTCTTGCCATTGGTTTTTCTCCTTATTGGGAAGATGAGTAGAAAAAATTTGTGGCCCACAGAATATATCTGCAGCCACCGGCAACCATCACTGGTGGCTTATGATTTCAATGTCTTATAGTACTTTTTAAAACTCTCGCTCTCATGATAAAGCGTTTCCCCCGATGGATTTACAGCCGATACAGACTGTGCTTTTGCCGGTTTAACAATGGCAGCAGTTCCTACCACAGCAGCCGTTCCGGCAAGAATGTGTTTGAGGAACGATCGTCTTTTTTCCTCTTCTTTTTTCATCATGTACCCTCCTTTCCGTCTCGTTTTTCCTAAAGAGCTCCCCGAACCTGCACCGGATGAGCACGGACTCAAAACAACATTTTTTAACGATTTACTCAATTAAACCTTTTTCCAGATCGCAATAGCCAGCAAGAACCTTGCAGCAAAGATAATAAAAATCTGCCGCTTCATTCTCTTTTAATTCCAGCATAAATTTTTCAACAAAGGGCTGCAGAAATTCATTTAACAATCGTCGCTGGAGTTGCCTTGCCTTTTCTGCATCACCTTCCTTTTCTTCTTCTACAAGCGAAGTAAAGGTGTCGAGCATAACAACAAGGGAATCTTCCGGATCTGTAACACTGCTATTTTTCTGCAGGCCGGCCTCGTCCATCAAACTTCGTATATCGACGAGAGCCTGATCGAAACTACGACCATTCAGATAATAAGACGCTGTGGTCTTAACCATCCCATCCGCAAATGGATTGATGAAAAGGCTATAGTATTCTCCATGCAGATCACTGAGGTTTTTCTCAATGAGTGCCTTTGAAATATCTTTCACCGCATTATCAAATCTGGGGTTGATCTGTTCTGCGGCAAGTGCTGAAAAAGTGCCACGCCAGCGGCTCATTTTTTCAGCGTCCGGTTCCTCGCAGAAAAAAGACTTTACCAGGTCAAGAAAACGAATCCGTACACGAAAAAGATCCTTTTCATTCAATTCATCCATAATTATTCTGCCTCAAAGAGTTGTACGACCCTGCAGGTATCACAATATTCAAAATGAGATGTGTCCACTGTCTCTTTTTCCGAGAGTATTGCCATAACCCGCTCAAAACTCTTTTTTGTACCAAAAACTTTTCCGCATTTTTTGCAGGCCATCGGCTCCGCTTTCGCCAACTCTACAGGTGTAAAAAAATCAGTAGCAAGTGTGAAAATCGGCGAAAGTATCAAGGCATTTTCCGGACAGACTCTGGCACAAATCCCACAAGCCACGCACAGGATTCCTGTGTGGTTAAGAGTGAGCTGCAGGGAATCCCCGGTCATAGCTTCAATATGGCATTCATTAAGGCAGGCCATACACTGGGTGCAACGTGATGTGTCACAACTCAGCTGTGCAAAAGGCACAAAACCCTCCGGTCGCAACCGGGGATGTCTGCCGCTTTTTTCCACTAGTTTTTCAAGAGAATACGCAAGAGACTGCCTGCGATTAACAAAAGTATAATCCAAGTCCTGGACGCCAAAACGAGTTGCAGTTTCATCCGCCATTATTTGTGTAAAATCTTCAAGAGCA
>CAMZKN010000215.1 GCA_947311315.1 uncultured Desulfobulbaceae bacterium
ACAACAAAACACAAAAACAACTCACTTCAATAAAAGCTATGTATGGCCTTCCACTGGTTAAAGATTTTCGTAAGATGCTATGCGACGGTTAGAATGGACTTTACCAACACTTTTGGAGAAGTTACAGTTTTTTATGTCAACATGTTAATTTCATTGAATTTTATTCTTCACATACTGTATGGGCAAAAAGAGCATCAAAAAAACATTTTAAAAACAGTATGATTCCAAGCAGTTATACATCAACGCCCAGCGATATATTTTTTTTGGATATTGCCGGTAATTTAATCCATCGTTTTAAACCACTATATCTTGTGGCTGCTGGAGTTATATGCATACCCCAGTTTTCATTATTAACCGTGAAAACGACACAGCCCATCTGATCGATTGGGAAATGCCACGATGGGGCGACCCATCCACCGACCTCTGCCATTTCTGCTCACCACTCACAACACTCTGGAAAAGTGAATTCAGGTTTAAAAAAGACTCGGCCTCGACATTTATCACTGGATATAAAAATCGGTTGAACAATGTCCACCTGAAATCAACACTTGAAGATCGTATTCGACTGAAAATGCCTTTCGTCTATCTGCGTGGTATATCCTGGTCTGCGATGGCCTGGGTAAATTATCAAAACAGTTCCCAGAAAATTTGGAATAAAGATACCTGGCACAAACTCAATCAATATATGGATCTCAGTTTTATACAATCGCTCTTTCTACCATTTATGGTTCTTTGACTATTACCACCAAACTTGCCACCAAATCAAATATGCCAGCAGACTTACACCTTCTTCTCTTCACCAGATTTCCCCAGGCTGGTACAACAAAAACCAGACTTATTCCACTTCTTGGTGCAGAGGGAGCTGCCACCTTTCAAAAAGAACTGACGGAAAAAATCGTAGATGAGATACGGGTATTGAAAAAACAATTAAATATCAAGTCATCGGTATATTTCTGCGGTGGAGACACGAATAAAATGAGAAAATGGCTTGGAAATTCATTTGACTACACTGAGCAACCAGCTGGAGATATCGGCAGAAAAATGCGTTTTGGATTCACAATGTCTTTTCATAATGGCGCACAATCCACCATTCTTATCGGCAGTGATATTCCAGATCTATCAGCTGACATCATAAAACAGGGTTACCATTGTCTAAAAAATTCAGAAATAGTAATCGGCCCCAGTAAAGACGGAGGTTATTACCTTATCGGTTGTACCGCGAAACACCAACATCGCCTTTTACCGCTCCTTTTTAATAACATGAGTTGGTCAAACTCTGAAGTATTGTCAATCACTATAGATCGACTCGAAACACAAGGTATCACCTACACACTGCTCGAAATTCTACAGGATATTGACTGCCCTCAAGATATTGTTTCTGCAAATAAAAAGTGGTTATGATGAATGAACTTATCTCTATTGTCATTCCAACACTTAACGAAGAGTACGCCCTGCCCCGGCTACTTGAGTCACTGCAAGGCACCTCCGAATGTGAAGTAATTCTTGTTGATGGCGGCAGCACCGACAAGACTCTTTTGCTGGCAGAAAAGGCAAACTGTCTAACACTTTCCGCTCCACAAGGCCGTGGCAGACAAATGAACATCGGTGCAAATGCAGCATCAGGTGAAATCCTGCTTTTTCTCCATGCAGACACACGGCTACCGGAAAATTTTATTCGACTCATCGTAAAAACTCTACTGCAACCGAACGTTTCAGCAGGCGCATTTTCGCTGAAAATTGAAAGTAGCAGTAAAAGACTTGCAATGATTGCCTGGTTTGCAAACCTTCGATCACACTGTTTGAGCCTTCCATACGGCGACCAGGCAATATTCACTCGACGAACCACTTTTCTTGCAGCCGGAGGTTTTCCAGAAATCGAAATTATGGAGGATTTTGTTTTTGCACAGAATCTCAAAAAAATCGGCTCCATTATTATCCTGAAGGAATCCGTCACGACATCGGCTAGACGATGGCAGAACATCGGCATTCTCCGAACTACCATTATCAATCAAATTATTATCTTTGGCTTTTACCTCGGCGTACAACCTGCAAAACTTTCTTTTTTTACAGGCGGATGCGCGGGGTTCAAAAGAAGAGAAAGAAATAAAACACATTCTATCTGTTATGCCCTGCAGGTTGTTTTGATTGTGAACAATTGCTTGACTTTAAAATATATGCTACCACTATATCAGGATATTCCTGATTTTTTCTCAACTTCGGTATCAACTTCGGTAATAACAGGCATTCCACAAAAAGGATATATGCCCAAAAAACATAAGTTACATTGCGATGACAATACAAAAATACGATTTTATAATTATAGGTACGGGACCTGCCGGACTGGCAGCTGCAATGACAGCGTCCAAGGCCGACAAAAAAGTACTTATTTTGGAAAAAGAAGGCTCACTTGGCGGTGTGTGTGTCAATACCGGCACGTTTCCCAGCAAAACTCTGCGGGAAGCAGTACTCCACCTTACCGGCCACTTGAAACGAAAGGTGTTCGAAGAAGATTACTGCTCCACCCGTGACGCTGAAATCTCAATGGAAAGGCTGAAACAGCGCCTCCATCATGTGCGAATTGAGGAACACTCCATAATCAGCAGCCAACTTGAGCGCAATGGCATCGACATTATCCGTGGCAACGGTCGTTTCATAAGCAGCGACACCATATTGGTCGAAACGTTACATGATAAAAAAATCAGAATCCAGGGCGATAAAATAATTATTGCAACAGGCTCCCACCCCAGAAACCCGCAGGATATTCCATTTGATCACAAGGTAATTGTCGATTCAACTTCAATTCTTAATATCGGCCAGGTCCCCGAAAGTTTAATTATTCTCGGAGGCGGTGTAATAGGATCGGAATACGCGACAATCTTTGCTGCACTTGGTGTGAGAGTTACACTTCTGGACAAAGGAGAACGGTTGCTCAAATTCCTCGATTGTGAAATTTCAGATCAACTGGTTACCAATTTCCCCGGTGGAAACATTCATTACATAAATAATTGCGGCGATTTCAAGATAGAAAAGACAGAAACTGGTGCAAAACTGACCCTGAGCGAAGACAGGGTTTTTCACGCCGACTGCCTCTTTTTTGCGTTGGGCCGTGAAGCAAACACCGAAAGTCTCGATATTGAGAAAGCCGGTATCAGGCTCAGCAACTATCGGTATATCGAGGTAAACGAACTCTACCAGACGTCAACTCGCAATATATACGCTATTGGTGATGTAATCGGTTGGCCAAGTCTGGCTGCCACCTCAATCGTCCAAGGAAGAATAGCTGCCTTAAATGCCCTTAAAAGCAGGGTCGAATCATTCCCTAAGATTTTCCCCTTTGGTATTTATACCATCCCGGAAATATCCTATGTCGGTATTACCGAAGAAGAGGCCATAGAAAAAGATTATAAAATTGTCGTTGGCCGCTGCATGTACCACGAACTGCCCAGAGGGCAGATCTCGGGCGAGTGTGAAGGCATGCTGAAAATGATTGTCCATATGGATACCAGGGAAATTCTCGGCGTTCATATTATTGGGGGCGGTGCCACTGAGATTATTCATATTGCTCAAATGGCTCTTTTCTACAACGCCAAAATAGATATATTTATCGATAATATCTTTAACTATCCGACATACTCGGAAGCGCTGAAGATAGCTGCCCTATCGGCATCAAATCAACTGCAGAAAAAGAAGAACCCTACACTCTAATGGGTACCTTACAAAATCATAAAGGAGACGTTCATGTCGAGTAGTTTCGGTACACTGTTCCAGGTAAGTACTTTTGGAGAATCACATTGTAAAGCAGTAGGAGTCGTAATTGACGGATGTCCCCCAGGTCTTGCACTGACCGAAAAAGACATCCAGCCTCAGATGGATCGAAGACGCCCCGGACAGAGTGCCCTGACAACCGACCGGCAGGAAGCCGACCAGGTAATCATTCTTTCAGGTACCGAAAACGGCAAAACCCTCGGCACCCCCATTGCTCTAAAAGTAAATAATAAAGATCACCGCCCAAAAGACTACGGTGATATGCGTGATATTCCCCGCCCCTCCCATGCCGATTTTACCTATCAGATGAAATACGGTATCAGAGCATCCTCTGGCGGAGGTCGTTCCAGTGCCCGAGAAACCATTGGAACTGTTGCTGCAGGAGCAGTTGCAGGAAAAATATTACGTGAAAAATATGGTGTTGAAATAGTTGCCTGGGTCAGAAGTATTGGTGAAATCGAAGCAGACCCAATCAAGGCAACCACTCTTACACGCCAGGACGTCGATACAACTGTCGTTCGCTGCCCGGACGCGCAAGCGGCAGAAAAAATGGCAGAACTTGTGGGAGAGCTCAAAGAGATGGGCGACTCCATCGGCGGAGTTGTGTCCTGTATTATCCGCAATGTACCAACCGGTCTCGGAGAACCCACCTATGAAAAACTCGAAGCAAAACTTGCCCAGGCCATGCTGGCCATCCCTGCCACCAAAGGCTTTGAAATTGGTTCAGGTTTTGCAGGCACCAGACTGCGCGGCTCACAGCATAACGATCCTTTTACCGTAAAAGGCGATACTATTGGCACACTAACCAATAATTCTGGTGGGATACAAGGTGGCATTTCCAACGGAGAGGCCATTACTTTAAACATTGCTTTTAAGCCACCCGCCACCATTTCGCTCCCCCAGGAAACCATTGATTTTGAGGGAAACAAGGCCATACTCGAAGCCAAAGGACGACATGACCCGTGCGTTGTTCCCCGAGCTGTTCCCATCGTGGAAGGTATGGCCGCTCTGGTTATCCTTGATATGGCAATGAGACAGGAAGCACGTAATGCTCTGCGTTTTTAGCACGCAAAAGCATACACTCTGTTTGAATTAATTGAAACCCCATAGAGACGACCAAATAGTTCTTGAATCTCTCCTGAAAAAACAGTATTAAACAGTGTTCAGGGCAGGGAGTAGGCGTGCCCGTTTTTTATTTTCATTGCGCATACTGTCTGTTTCTGGACTGTTAACGCAGACAAGCTGCAACATCATGTTGTTTTTTCTCCGGCGGAATTTTCATGACACCCAAACGAACTTCCATAAGCTCTTACCTTGATCGCTTTGCACCACCGGAGGGACTTCTTCTCCTAATCCTCTCTGTAATCATCGGAGCAGTCACCGGGCTTGCTTCTGTTTTTTTTGTGAAGCTTATCTTTGCCATCCAAAACTTTTCCTACGGAACTCTCACTGTTTTTTTCCCCCATGTCGGAAACTGGATATACCTTATAGTACCAACTCTAGGCGGTTTGCTCGTTGGGCCTCTGATCTATTTTGCCCAGGAGGCAAAAGGCCATGGCGTGCCGGAAGTAATGCAGGCCCTTATCCTGCAGGGTGGACGCATCAGACCCAGAGTTGCGGTTGCAAAAATTATGGCTTCCTCAATCTGCATTGGAACCGGTGGCTCCGCAGGTCGTGAAGGACCAATTATTCAGGTTGGTTCAGCTCTTGGCTCAGCCATTGGCCAGGTACTCAGACTTTCAGATGAACGTATCAGAAACCTTGTTGCCTGTGGAGCAGCAGCTGGTATTGCAGCCGTCTTTAACGCACCGATAGCGGGCGTAGCATTCGCCCTTGAGGTGCTGATGTGCGGATTGCAGATGCGGGCATTTGGTAACGTGGTTATTGCAGCCGTCTCCGCCTCTGTTGTCAGTCGCAACATTATCGGCGATGCCTTTGCGTTTGAGGTTCCCACCTATAGCCTGCAAAGCCCTGTTGAGCTTATATTCTACCTTATTTTGGGTCTTGCGGCAGCACTTGTAGGTATTATGTTTATCCGAATGCTGGACTTTTCCGAAACCATCTTTGACGACTGGAAATTTCCCCAGATATTTAAACCGGCGGTGGGTGGAATGCTTCTTGGCATCCTGGGTCTTGCCTATATGAGTCTGCCCGGTCTCTCCTTTCCCCCAGGTTCTGCAGCCCATGTTACCGGTATTAACACCCCCATCCCTCATATGTACGGTGCCGGTTTTCCACTGATTGAAGCGGCCCTCCAAGGGAACACGGCTCTCTGGATTCTCGTTGTTCTTATTTTTCTTAAACCACTTGCTACGTCTTTCACCCTTGGTTCCGGTAACTCAGGTGGCGTTTTTGCTCCATCTCTTCTTACAGGCGCCGTACTTGGCGGAGCAATGGGTCATCTTTTTTACTACCTGTTCCCCTCATTTGGCAATAATACAGGAGCTTTTGCTCTGGTTGGTATGGCTGCTCTTTTTTCCGCAAGCGCTCGCGCTCCACTTACTGCCATGTTAATCGTTTTTGAGATGAGTAACGATTATGCGATGATCCTACCACTTATGGTGGCTGGAGTTACTGCCAGCTACTTTGCCCAGTGGTTGCACCACGAATCTATCTACACCACAAAACTTGCCAGACGGGGAATCAGATTCTTCGAAGGCCGGGATATGGATATCATGCAGGGTGTAAAGGTGAGTGAGGTGATGAAAAGCAAACCGGTCACTATCCAGAGCGATGCCTCCTTTTCTGAAGTTATGGCCCTTTTTCAAGAGACGAACATACTTGGTTTCCCGGTACTTTCAGAGAACAATACACTCCAGGGGATCGTAACTCTGCAGGACATTCACCGGGTGCAGTCCGATGAGAATTTCAGTTCAAAAGGCCTCAAAGTTAGCGATTTTGCCATGGAAGACCCGATTACCATCTACCCGGACGAACCTATTTGGGCCGCAATTCAAAAAATGTCACCAAGGGATATTGCCAGATTACCTGTCATTTCCAGGGACGGATCAAAAACACTTTGCGGCATTATCAGCAGGAGCGACATTCTAAGAGCATACGATGTAGGCGTTGTCCGTAAACAGAGGGGGCAGATTGTCGAACACCAGGTAGATCTCAGAAAACAAAAAGAAAATGGCTTTGTTGAATTTGTTTTAAAAGAAGAAGATGCCTGCAATAATTCAATGGTAAAAGATCTCGCACTACCAGAGACCATCAACATGGTCTCCGTTAAACGTGGTGGGCAAATTATCATTGCCAGAGGCAATACCAGATTGCTTGTTGGTGATGTTATCACCGTTTACGGACGGCTCAAAGATATTAACAGTATCCGGGACTTCCTCAACACCTGTTCACTACCTGACAACCTCAAAGAAGATTAATTCTTTTCCCTGGTTGATGATACCTCAGTTATCATCAACCAGGGTCAGCATAATTCCACCCAGTACAAAAAGAACCATAATAGACAAAACACCCCAGCGGGATTGACCCGTAATTCTACTTACTATTCCCATCATCAATGGCCCGCCAATTGCCGCAAATCTGCCAAATATATTATAAAATCCAAAAAACTCCGCACTTTTTTCAGCGGGAATCAATTTACCAAAGAAACTCCTGCTCAGTGCCTGAATTCCACCCATGGCTGAGGCCACAAGAAACGCAATACACCAAAAACTCATAAGCTTCAGAGAGGGATCACCGATTACGGGCAGAAAAAAGGCAAGGAGAGTAGCCAGGCAGTAGATAAAAATACCGACAAAAAGCAATCGTTTTGTTGAAAACAGGCTGGCCAGGCGACCAAACAACAGGGCAAAAGGAAAGGCGACAATCTGAATAAAGAGCAACACGACAATAAGCAGAGTCGCCCCAAATCCCATATCTCTGCCATACACGGTGGACATGGAAATTATCGTTCCGACACCATCAATATAAAAAAAATAGGCAGCCAGAAAGAGAAAAACCTGCCTGTATTTGCGTATATTTTTTACTGTCTGCACAAGACGACGAAAACTCTGCCGTATTTCAGAGCCCGTAGAGTCAATGAAATGCACCTGACGCAGATTATTAATTGCCGGCAGTGAAAAGACAAACCACCAGAGAGCAACGATCACAAAACCTGTTTTTGTTGCAGTCACTGGCAGCGAATCCTCCATCCCTGCAGAAAAAATCAACCAGAGTATCAGGCCAAAGGGAATCACACTGCCAATATAGCCATAGGCAAAGCCCTTTGACGACAACGCGTCCATACGCTCACGGCTGGTGACATCGACAAGAAATGCATCGTAAAAGATATTGGCTCCAGCCCACCCCACCCTGGCCACAACAAATAAAGCCAGACATAACAACCACTGACTTTCTCCAACAAGAGGCAAAAGCAAAGTAAAACTAATTCCTAAAACCAGGAAAAAAAGGAAAAACCGTTTTTTCCTCTTTTTGTAATCGGCCATTGCCCCAAGAATGGGCGCCAACAGTGCTAAAATTAAAGAAGCTGCAGAATTTGCAAAACCCCAATTTGCCGTTGACTCGGCCGCAGACATAGAGCCTGCCGCCAGATCCTTAAAAAAAATCGGCATCAAAGCCGTTATCATCACAAGAACAAAAGCTGAATTACCAACATCATACAAGACCCAGCTGATTTCCTCCCTGTTCATTTTAAATCGTTTGTTCACATTTTCCCTGTTTCAGATACCCGACAACGCACCAAGGGCTTTTCCCCTGCCGCGGTTCAACATTCCTTGTTCGACATTCGATATCGAAGGCCAGCTTGCCAGACGCATCGCCTTATAACTCTCCCGGTTTCCTGACATAGAGTAGCACGTTTTTCTCTATATAATCAACCTTAGAGCTTTGTTCTATTGACTCCTGCGAACCTGACATGTAGTGTCTCCCAGGTGTTGAGCTGTTTCTCTTTCAAAATTTCTCAAAATAATACTATGCAAATACTCACTTACTTCTCTCTGATTTTCACCATGTTATTATGGGGTGGAACCTTTATTGCCGGACGACTGCTTGCGGGCAACGTAGAACCCGCAAGCGCAGCATTTTTACGTTTCTTCATCGCTTCCATCAGTATGATTATTCTTGTACTCGCTTCCGAGAAAAGACTGCCCCCGCCCCCCCGAAAACTCTGGCTGCCACTGATACTGCTCGGCGTTACCGGAGTATTCCTGTATAACATTTTTTTCTTTAACGGCCTGCATACTGTCAGTGCAGGCCGCGCTTCCATGATCATTGCCTGCACTCCCCTGGTCATCACTTTTTTTGCAGCCACCTTTCTTAGTGAAAGACTTACTCTGTTACAATTATTGGGTATTATCCTTTCGTTGACAGGTGCTATCCTTGTGATCAGCAACGGACACCCAACACTTTTGTTTGCCGGAAAATTCGGTGCCGGCGAAGCGGCCATGCTCGGCTGTGTCTTCAGTTGGGCTGCCTATTCCATCATTGGCCGCTCGGTACTCAGCAGCATGTCTCCCATGACCAGTGTCTGTTATTCTGCAATTATAGGCACTCTCCTTCTCGCCTTTCCGGCTGCACAGGAACATTTGTTCAGTCGCCTTGGCTCCCTGCAAATACTTGACTGGACATCTCTTACCTACCTAGGCATCTTTGGTACAGCCATAGGATTTTCTCTCTATTACCGTGGTATACAAAAAATTGGGGCAACCCGCGCTGGAATATTTATCAACCTGGTTCCCGTCTTTTCACTTCTCCTTTCCTGGCTCATCCTCGGTGAAACCATTACTGCTATTGTTCTAACAGGTGGATTATTGATTCTCACCGGTGTATCAATAACCAATTACAAGCCCCGGAAACAGTAAACTTTACGAACAAACCTACCTTCCATACTGACTGTAAAAAAAAACGTTGACAAAGATGACCTGCTGTCTTTATATATACTTCAGGAGATTAAGTATATATGAAATCAAAAATGAAATACAAATTTGGAGAAAAGATTCGTGCTGTCCGTGAGCGAAAGGGTTATACGCTCAAAGATGTCGCTAAAAAGGCACATGTCAGCGAAAGCCTCATCTCACAAATCGAACGAAACAAAGTATCTCCGTCCGTTGACAACCTGCTGCTCATTGCAGATATCCTTGATATCGATTACGAGTATTTGTTCAGTAACTATCGACAAAAACGTATGGTTTCCGTACTGAAATCTTCGGAAAGGGGATCAATCCAAAAAGAAAAAGTTGTCATTCATCAACTTTCCATCGATGGAGGCTCCTCAAAAGAACCGGAAGTTGAAGCCTTCCTGCTTGAAATCAAAAAAAATGGCACCACAGGCGACCAGGAGTACGGTCATCCCGGCCGGGAATTCGGCATAATTCTTGAGGGTGAGGCGGAGCTACTGTACGGTAACGAATCCTACATCCTGAGCGAAGGCGACAGCCTCTCATTCCCGTCTGATATCCCGCACGAATTTAAAAATCGTGGGAACAAGGTATTAAAAGCCATCTGGGTAGTAACTCCACCCAGAAGACTTTTTAAAAACTAGACGAATTATAACAACAAAGAGGAGAACAATATGGGGAAAACGATTGCCGAAAAAATATTCGATTCCCATCGGGTAGATAACCCTTTTGGTGACATCCATGTAATCAATCTTGATGCAGTGTTTTGCCATGAGATTACCACCCCTGTAGCCATCAATGATCTGGTGGCAAGAGATATGGATCGGGTCTTTGATCCGACAAAAATCAAGGCGGTAATTGACCATGTCACACCGGCCAAAGATTCAAAAACTGCTATGCAGGGCAAAATCATTCGAGACTGGGCCAATCGTCATAATATCAAAGATTTTTTTGATATTGGCGAAAACGGAGTCTGTCATGCACTGTTTCCGGAAAAAGGATTTGTTCGCCCCGGATACACAGTTATCATGGGAGACTCACATACCTGCACCCACGGCGCATTTGGAGCTTTTGCGGCAGGTGTTGGAACCACAGATCTTGAAGTCGGCATCCTCAAGGGTGTATGCGCTTTTCAATACCCCGAATCGATTAAAATCAGCGTAAACGGAACGTTGCCGCAAGGTGTTTACGCCAAAGACGTGATTCTGGCAATCATCGGCAAACTAGGCGTTAACGGGGCCACCAATAAGGTAATCGAATTTACCGGTAATGTAATAGACGCCATGTCCATGGAATCCCGTATGACACTGTGTAATATGGCCGTTGAAGCTGGTGGCACCAGCGGTATTTGTGCTCCTGACATGGTTACTGTCGACTACCTGTGGAAATTTATCAGTGACGAGTTTTCTTCCAAAGAAGTGGCTCTTGAAAAATACCTGGAATTTTCCGCAGATCCTGATGCAACCTATGCACAGGTTATCGAAATCGATGCAGCAACACTTGTCCCGGTGACCACCTTTGGCTATAAACCGGACCAGGTGCGCCCTGTAAGTGAAATGTCATCTGAAAAAGTCGATCAGGTCTATATTGGTTCCTGCACCAATGGCAGAATCGAAGATCTGCGCATCGCTGCACAAATCCTCGATGGCAAACGCATCAAGGAAGGAGTCAGAGGAGTTGTGTCACCCGCATCTCCTGCAATTTACAGCCAGGCCCTGGAAGAAGGTATAATCAAGATTTTCATGGACGCCGGTTTTTGCGTCACTAATCCAACATGCGGTGCATGCCTTGGCATGAGTAATGGCGTACTCGCAGCGGGAGAAGTCTGTGCATCAACCACAAACCGTAATTTCAGTGGCCGAATGGGTAAAGGTGGAATGGTTCATTTAATGAGTCCTGCATCGGCTGCGGCAACCGCACTCACAGGTACAATCACCAATTCAACCCTATACAGGGCGGGGGAGAAATAATGAAAGAATTCAACGGGAAAGTGATGTTTCTTGATCGGGCTGATATTAATACTGACGAAATCATTCCAGCAAGATACCTGACAGAAATCACAAAAGAAGCACTCAAACCCTATCTTCTGGAAGATCTGATCCTACCGGGGTTCAACGCGCAGGCAGATGTCAAAAAAAACAACGTTGTTGTAACACGCGCGAACTTCGGTTGCGGGTCCTCGAGAGAACACGCTCCTTGGGCACTGGAAGTAAACGATATCAACATCGTTATCGCCGAAAGCTTTGCCAGAATATTCAAACAGAATATGTTTAACTGCGGAATGATGGCGGTGGAACTTTCAGCGGATGCTCTCGATCGTATTTTCAAGAAATTTGCCAATAATGAAACAACTGTGACAACCGATATGGATAAAATGACACTTCGCTTTGCTACAGCAGACGAAGAAGAGGTCTTTCCTTTTGAAATATCAGGTTTCAACCGAGCCCTTGTTGAAGCAGACGGCTGGGTGGGATACGCCGACTCAAAGTATTAGTGCTCAAGATAGTACGTAACCATTAAACAAGCCGTCACGACCACACACTATCCTGTGTCAAACGTGACGGCTTGTTGCTTTTTCACTCTTACTGGAACAACACCTCCTGACCATTGAGAAACAATTTCCCATCTTTTGTTTCCGCCTTATGGCGCAGATACTCCCCATCCTTTTCAAAAAAACCTGTCTGCATTCCAGGGTAAAACGGCGTCAGCAATGACGGGTCATCACCTGTAAGCTCTGCCGGGAAACTAAGTGAAGATGTGAAGCTAAAAATATCCATCGCTAAAGCCGGTTGACCCAAAATTGGAAAAAACTGAACAAAAGTCATATCTTTATTCAACCGCAAAGAGATATTGCCTTTAATCTCTCCTGATTGCATTGTACCACGCAGATCCGAAACAAAAAATTCCAGATCTTTTTTCAATAATTTTTCATAAGCCGCCATTGCCTCTGAGCCCATCACAGTCATCTGTTTGTCGAAAATAGCTTTTATTTTTTCAGGATCGTCTTCGGCCCCGGAAATCTCTTCCATAAGGCTGCTTACCGATTTTGCGTACAAGCGCATACACTCTTCATACGCAGTCCCATCCATCTTGCGCATACCAATTCGGACAAAAGCATCATCAAGCGAATCATCCCCCGCTTTTAGTTTTTCGGCACCAGCACTCAACTCAACGGATAAAAGATTTTTCTTTTTATCAAAACTGAGTTTGTAGTTATTTTTAAGGTTCACAAGTTCAACACGCTCTGTATTTTCAACGGCCCATCCGTCTTTGATAACAAATGAAACATCACCCGACCAGATATAAGTAGATATCTTTTCCAATTTGGAATTCAATGTTATCCTGCCAAGGGATAATTCATCGGCAAGGGAAAGCCCATCCCACCAGGCCTTTGTGGTAAAGTTATTTAATTCCTTATCAAAAGAAGTAACTGTACTTGCAGGTAGCACATTAAAGACTTTGCCTTCATTTTCAATTGTAAATGCATCAAGCGCAACGGAAGAAGTGATATCACCCAGAAGCTTATATTCGGTGGTGATATGCAGAGGATCTTTGCCACTCAACTTATTTTTTACAAAATCAGAGTACCAACTGTTTCCGATCATACTCGTTTTTGAAACCACACCGAGTAATCCATGCGCTACCTGATCCAAAAAAACGACATCATCAACCCCGTAGGCAAATTTCATGTTTCGTAATTTGACTTTCCATTCAATGGACGAAGAGTAGAAATTTCTTTTATATTTGACAATTTCAACAGAAACATCAGAACCGCTTTCACGATATAAGGTGTTAATATCCTGATAGACCTTCCTTATAATTTTCTCCATCACGATACCATTGATGACCGGTGCACCAAATCCTGCCACAAGAAGGATTAACACAATACCTGCAAAAACTTTTTTCATACCTGCTCCTCATCTATTTTTTTCATAATGTGTCCATAACCTAAGAACTTTAACAGTGTTTTCTCTTTTAAATACTTGATACACAAGCCTGTGCTGGAAGTTAATTCGGCGGGAATATGAACCCATCAGATCGCCAATTAATTTTTCATAAGGCGGTGGATTTAGGAACGGATTCTCTGCAATTACTTCGAGTAAAACCAGAGCTTTTTCCTTTAATCCTGCTTTTCTTAGTCTTTGTGCATCTTTCTGAGCTTGTTTTGTAAAAACTAATCCCCAACTCACCAGTCAAGTTCCTTGGCGCATTCAGATAAATCTATTTCGAGTCCTTTTATTATTGAATCCCGCATCCCAGGAATGGACACTAAAAACAACGTCTCTGATATGGCGTTCCAGTCTTCCTCAGATATCAGAACAGCGTTAGACCTTTTTCCAGTAATTAAAATAGGTTGATGAGAAGCAGCTGCTTCATCTATAAGGGTATAGAGTTTAGATCGTGCTTCGGTCGCATTTAAAATGGTCATATTATCACCTCTCGCATGAAGCGTACGCACTTCCGAACGCATTGTCAAGTTCTACTTTTACCTCTGGATATTTCATATAAGAGCCTAAAAATTTGACCAGCCGTGTTCAATCCTGAACAGAATTACCCTCATAATTGCATCGCGTAGGCATTGCCGTGCAGTAAAGCGC
>CAMZKN010000216.1 GCA_947311315.1 uncultured Desulfobulbaceae bacterium
CAACATGAATAATCTATTCACAATTATCCGGTGAAAATAATTGTCGTCAGGCGGTAATTATAATTGTCGCTGATCAAAAAATATTAGTTAGTGTCCGTCCAGAAACGGCCTTTTTCTCCTGACTCTTCGTTGCTGTGAAAATTTTATCCTCGGAATATCACGCATATGCCTGTGGTAAAATTTTCTTCACGCCTTGATTCAGAATAAAAATGCTCCTTTCTGGACAGACACTAGTTAAAAAGGGAAGAAACAATCAGCGGTAAATCATCAAAACTTCCGTAAATAAGCTCAAAAGAACTACATTTTCTGGCAATGCCCGAAAGGCCTGCAATACCATGATCTGATAAATTTCTCGCGTTAACATGAGAACGCAACAAATAAAGACTACTTCGAGCAGGTGACATTTTCTTAAGAGATACTTGAGCCCCTTTCCTATATTCTGGAAAGAGAAAGTGAGTTACCTTGGGATTTCGTGGTTTGAATTTCGAATTAAAAAGCCTGTGTGAAATCATCGAACCGTTTCGATCTTCTATAATTCGACCTTTTCCGTTTTCTTTCAACAACCACGGCATTTCTGAGATTCTAACTTTTAGGTTCACTGGACGAGTTAAAGGATAAACAATTCTTTCATTAGAAATAAAAACAAGCTCATCCGTAAGATACTGAAATCCATTACTAATAAACCAGGAAGTCAATGTGCTTTTACCTCTTCCGCTTGCGCCAGGGAAGACAACACATTGATCATCATACCAAACAGCTCCTGCATGTAAAGCATGTTGACTATCTGTTTTATCGATGATGTGATAAATCACATCATTCATAAGAGTATAAGCCAACAAATATTCAGAAAGACCACTGTACAATTGCCTACCTTTAGAAAATAGACAAAGTTTCGGGCGACTACTACAGCCCTCTCTTGAAATTCTATACGTAATGAGTGGCTCTACTAAGGTTGACCCAGAAAAATCAACAAATAAAAAATCCATTAACTTCCAGATCGTTTCGTCACAACATTCTATAGCAAAAAGATGCCTTCCAAACTGAACTTTATAAATCCTGTGTTTACTCATCATCGAACAATATAATCACTTTATTTACCTCAAGCATAGAAATAGCATTGTTGACATCACTCTGCATTTGTTCTTTTCTTTTTGGATATCTTTTCTCCAAACATTCAACGATCTGCCCCACTGTTAAATTCTCTTTACAAAGTAGCCATACAGCATATGCACTACTATTTAAGTAAACAGCCTGAGAGCCGATTTTTTCATAGAGAAGCATTTCACCATCAAACTTTTCGACAATATAATCCAAATTAATTTTTATCTTTTTATTATTAAACATATTTTTTTACCGATTAAACTCAGCCAACTTGCTGAAAAAAATATTCTCAACATATTGACTTTACGCAACAGACATCAGTACAAATACCTCCAGCAACAATCTACCCGTTCTTAACTTAGTAACCACTTTTTCCATAGCACGCCAATTACCGCATTGATGCCAAAATGTATATTGTTCCTGGCCAACCTTATCGGAGATAGCCCCCCCCGTTGCTGGTGGAGTCGAATAAGCCATTGCTATTTCAAAGTGAGAGTTCCACTTTTTGAACCATTTCTATTAAAAGTCTCATACTTATTTCCACCAATATCAAACCATGTAGTGCACAACTCAGCACCATTTCTTATAACTTTCCATTTTGAGCATTGCTCTCCATTCACAATTATATAAGTACCTTCATCTGAGAATGTTGAAGCTATGAGTTTCTGACTTCCACCGGGATAATATTGAAGAGAAATTGTATTATTTCTTTTATTGCTATAAAAACTAGCATTCATTGGTTTTGAAAAAAGTGCTTTTAATTCCTGATCGTTCATGGGCTTGATTCCTAAGTCTAATTTCTTTTGTTTTGCGGAAATACAACCTCCAAGAACGACAATTAACAAAGATATTAGTACAATAGAGACCAATTGAGGATTACGTTTCATAATTTTTCCTTGATTAGTTTACACTACGTTTTCTTGGGTTAAAGCATCTGGATATAAACGGTCAATTAAATCTTCGGCTCTGAGAAATCCATTGCCAAACAAAGCGTTTAAAGAAGACAAGAGCCTATATAGCCAACAACTGCAAATCCGATTGCCTTTAAAAACATTCCATCCTCCAGTAACAGATAATTACAAAAATGTATCAAACTTAGGCTAGAATTTTCTAACACACTGCCACCCCTTTGTCTATATATATAAATACCCATTTGTATTGCAAAAAAGTAGTTGATAGTGTTTTTGGAAGGGAGACTGACGGATGATTAATAATTGAATACAGACGAGGGTTTTATGGGTAATACAAATCTGCGCACTCAATTCACCTCACAAACAACTCAACAGCCAATACAAAACCATACCCACCAGCACGGTTCCGCCAAGACTTTTGGTCTTCAAGGCAAAAATGAACGTTGGCACTGCAACCAGCAGTTCCGGTTTAGTTAGATCCAGGCTGCGTGTTGTTGTATCAACCAGCAGGATGGGTATTATCAGAGCACTTAAAATTGCCACCGGAATGAGGCTAAGCCAATCGACCAGCCACTGGGGCAGACGTTTATGCGACAGATAAAAAAGAGGAAACCAGCGTGGCACAAAGGTTACAACTCCCATACTGAAAAAGAGAAGAAGGTACTCAGGAAAGCTCATTTTTTCTCCTCGCCCGCCGCTTGATAAAATATCCGAGGGTTGCTGCAAGTATCGATGCCCCGACAATATAGGAATCACCCGGAATCAATAAATACCAGGCAATGGAGATGCCCGCCGCCATGATACCCGTTAGCACATAAATTCTGCCCTGTAACTGAAAGATGAGCAGGCAGATGAACATACCCGGCAACGCATAATCGATACCAAATGCTCCCTGTGGAATAAACTGCCCGACCAGGGTGCCGGTAACGGTAGAGAGAATCCAGACAAAATTGGATAACTGATTGACGACCAGGGCCCGCCAGCGATCCCAATCACCATCACGAAAACGTGCCATATTAAGGGCAAAGCTCTCGTCGGTTATGCCGTAGGCAAAGATGGTAAGAAACCGGCGATCGACTTTTTTAAAATATATGGCAAGTGCCGAGCTCATCAGAGCGTGGCGTAAATTAACCATCAGCGTAGTCAGCACTATCGACCATATGGCGGCACCGGAGGCCAGCATGGCCACGCAGATAAACTGGGCACTGCCCGCAAAGACCAGAATAGACATCAGAGCAACTGCCCACCAGGGCAGACCAGCCTGACTGGCCAATACGCCAAGTGCCAGACCAATCGGAAAATACCCAAGGCAGATCGGCCAGGCGGCAGCAGCCCCCGCACGCAACTGCTGTTTTGTTCCTCTTTCCACAGGGCCGTCTTTACTCAATATACCGAATCTCCCTGTCCATAGTACTGAGCGATTCGGAACCATCAGCAGTGACAATTACATCATCTTCGATACGGACACCATTGCGCCCTGCAAGATAAATCCCCGGTTCAACGGTGTAGGCCATACCAACTTCAAGCAGTTGTTCATTGCCCTCTCTTATATAAGGCTCTTCATGGCACTCCATGCCTATTCCATGGCCGGTTCTATGGGTGAAATAGTCACCAAATCCTGCATCAGCAATACATTTTCGTGCCGCCTGGTCAACAGAACCACAGGAAACTCCAGGTCTTCCGGCGGCTCTACCCGCTGCATTGGCCTGTTGTACTGTTTTATGAATTTCTTCGGCCTCGCTATCAATTTTTCCAACAGCGAAGGTACGTGTAAGATCAGAGGCATAACCGCCGTAGCGCGCTCCCCAGTCGACTATCAACAGGTCACCGGAGGATAATTTACGTGAAGATGGTTTGGCGTGGGGATTTGCACCATTAGGCCCACTGGCAACAATGGGTGAAAAAGGCAGCGACGTCTCCGAGCCACCACGTATCAACTGCAGAAAAAGCTCACTGGCAATCTCCTTTTCACTCACCCCTGTCCGGATTATGGCAAGGGTTGCTTCCAACGCGTTTTCGGCAATTTTCACCGCTTTTCGCATGCAGTCAATCTCTTCTCTATCTTTAATGGATCTGAGAGCTGCGATAACCATTGAGCCGTCAATATATTCAATATCACCATTCGCGAAACGGAGGTAATTATATTCGAGCAGGCGCAGCTGTCGTGGATCAACACCTATTTTTTGATGTGAAAAACCCACATCCTGGAGGGCACGCCTGAAAATATCGTCCCATTGTGCAGGGTCTTCACCGTAGGTAAATACCTTTGCAGAGTAAGGCAGGCTTTCAAGTTTTTTCTTTTCCAGTTGGGGCAAAATTATTACAGGCTCTCCATCAGCGGAAAACAGCATCACCACCGGCCTCTCCATCAGGTGAAAATCAAGCCCCGTAAGGTAATTAAGACTGGGCCCTGCATTAACTGCAATTCCTCCCAGCCCTGCTTCATTTATGTGGTTTTGCAACCTCTGCAAACGATCAGTAAACATATCTCCTCCAGGTAAATTACTTCCATTCTATTTGCTTCTCACTTACCTGAAATCGCATGGATTGTCACCTTTATTCTCAAGCCAGGCAGAGAGCACTATTTTACAGAAACATGTATAGTATCAGGATGAACCTCAGAACAAAGAACTGTGTATGATATCCGTTACAGCTGCCATCATTAAAAAGAACGGCCTTATCCTTGCAGCCAGAAGAAAAGTTGGACTGCATCTTGCTGGTTACTGGGAATTCCCCGGGGGCAAGATCGAAAATGGAGAAACACCTGAGCAGTGCCTGCAGCGCGAACTGATGGAAGAGTTCTCAGTTCAGTGTGAAATCGGGGAATTTGTTGGTGAGTCAATCTTTGACTATGGTCACAAAACAATCCGCCTCCTTGGCTATTTTGTAACACATACAGGGGGGACGTTTCAGTTGACAGACCATGATGATATCTGTTGGTTGGCGGCAGAAGAACTCCCTGCACTGCAGTGGGCACCAGCGGACATTGCCCTGGTCAAGCTGTTACAAAACGGCGATCCATAGAAAAAATGTAAAATCTCACCACGTTTTGATAAGAGCAAGGGTTATATCATCATGCTGGGGATGCTCACCCTTAAACTCGTCAATTACAGCGATGATAACCTGAACCAGCCCGGCCGGATCAAGATGGCTGTTTTCTCGTATTATTTTCTTTAAGCGATCTTTACCAAACTGCTCTCCGGCCCCATTTTCCACTTCCCATACGCCATCACTACCAATGAGAATGAGTTGTTCTTCCCCGCATATTGCCACTTCATTACATTCATATTGCCAGTCGGGAGCTACCCCAAGAGCAATGCCATTGCCCTTGAATTCCGAAAATGTTTTTGTTTGAGGAGAATACACAATAGCTGGCTCGTGGCCACCGCGTACCCAGCTGATCATATTGCGCCGGCGATCAATTTCCAAATAAAAGAGGGTGACAAAACTGCCCGTACGATTTGTATCTCTGCAGAGCAGCGTGTTAACATCGCCCACTATCTCCTCGAGTGATCCCGGCTGATGAATACGGCAGCGAAGCAGTGCACGAACAGTGGTCATCAATAGAGCCGCGCCAATCCCATGGCCTACGACATCACCAACCACAACACCAACCTTCTGCTCATTCTCATGAAAGCGGAGAATATCAAAATAATCTCCTCCGGTTTCATCACAATAGATGGATGTACCGTCAATCGACACGCCTTCTGCCTGATAGCCCGAATGTGGTAGAAGATTTTGTTGAACTTCTCGTGCAACATTGATGGCCTCTTTCAACAACAATCGCTGTCTGAGTTGACGGGTCATCCTGTTAAAGCATCTGGTCAGCTCGCCCACTTCATCACGTGTTGTCTGGGGCAGAGGGGGGCCAAATTCTCCGGCTGCCAGATGTTCTGCTGCTGCCGTAATTTCACGAATCCTGCTGGTCGTTCTGCTTGTTGCACCTTTTATGAAAAATAAAATAAGAAGGGTGGAGATGGCAAAGGAAATAATATAGAACAATTTAAATCTGATAATGGGCTGTAACACCTTATCACCCGGAGCAATAACCACCATTGTCCAGGGTGCTTCCTGCAGGCGATAAAAACCACTCACCTCAGCTGGCGGTGACCCTCGGCCAAAAACCATACCGGAAGTACTGTTCTTCATTGCGGCAAGGGTATCCTGTTCAAGAACGCTGTCACTGCCGAACACCAGTGAATGATGATCTTCCTTCTGTTCATTGGCTGCAACGGTATTGACGAGAACATTACCCATATCATCAATGAGATACGCTTTATTGCTCTTCCACCATGGAGCCTTAATAACCTGGCCAATAAGCTCTTCGAAAGATATTATGATTTCAACTCTGCCGACACCGCTCTTCCCGCTGGTTTTGAACTCACTTGCCAGCGAAACCGTCCTGCTATCAAGTCGACTGTTATATTTTGGCAAACTGACTTCAAATCGATCACGCTTAAATTGGTGCATCCCCCCCATCATGGCAGACATCTTTTTGTTGCCGGGGATGCGACCGGGTGAATTATTCTCCGGCCATTTGATCTCAACAGCAGCAACACCGTCCAGTCGCTCAATTTTTTTCAAGACATAGCGAACAAGTTGAGCATCAACCTCCCCGCTGCCGCCATCCTCGAGCAACGACAAAAAATCTTTCGGGCTCCGGAGACGCATATCTATCTGATGGGCGGTTCGCTGTAGTTTTGCAATGGCAGTTTCCCCCCACTGGTTGAGCAAAATACTCCGAATAAAAATATACCCAACCACAGATATCACCACCAGAAGTAAAAATGTGGGGATAAGGATAAAAAAAACCGTCCGTTGCTGGAGACTTCGTGGTTGCAATAGTGTTTTTAGCATAATTATTTTGTTGTTTTTGCTGTTCGTAGCTATCACTCTCCCATATTTCATTGCATTTATCGGGCCAGGCTTTTCTGCCAATGTGTTTACCTGATCTCCTACAGTGTACATGTATAAAAATTAGACATCAGACAAGCCACATTAAAGGTATATTGTCAGATTCCTGTACAAGTGACAAATTAAAACAGCAAACGAGCGCCTTGACATCGACTTATACCCAGTATACCGTAGTCATATATCGTTCCTCATTGAATCACCTTATTCCACAGGAGGCACCATGGCGAAGAAAAAAGACAAAAAGAAAGCAGATAAAAAGAAGTCCTGTAAGAAAAAAGAATGTAAAAAGGACAAGTGCAAAACAAAAGATGTAAAGAAAAGTAAAAAGAAAGACAAAAAAAAGGACAAGGGAAAGAAGAAATAGTCCGGCCTTTCCGAGTGCCGTCCCAGTTGCAGGATGGCACTCTTTCTCGTCCAGCGTCCCCCTACATCAAACCGAAAAATTTTGGGATATAGAGTGAAAGCGCAGGAAAAGCAATAACAATAACCAGAGCAAACAACATGGCCAGAACCATGGGCCAGACCGCTTTAAAAGTCTCCTCCAACCTGATATCAGCCAACTGAGTAGTCACATAAAGATTCACTGCCACCGGCGGTGTAAATTGGCCGATAGCCAAATTCAGCGTCATTACCACTCCAAACCAGACCGGATCCCAGCCATAATGACTCATAATAGGCAGAAAAATAGGCAGAAAAATATAAAAGATTGAAATAGCATCGATTAACATTCCGCCAACAAAAATAAGCAGGTTGATAACCAGAAGTACGACCCACTCATTATCACTTACCCCCATCACCATGCCGCCAAGGCTGTCAAGAATACCTACGGTTGACCCGGCCCATGAGAAGAGCCCGGCAAAGGCAACGATGAGCATGACAACAGCAGAGGCTTCACTGGCATCGACCAGAATCTGATATGCCTTACGAAAGGTAAGAGATCTATAAATCACAAAACCCAGCAAAAGACTGTAAAAGACAGCCACTACCGCAGCTTCAGTTGGTGTAAAGATCCCACCGTACAGACCCCCAAGAATAATCACAGGTGCAAGAAGCCCCCAGAATGATTCTTTGAAAGAGTCCCAAAGGCTTATACTCTCCTCCCCTTCCCGTTCCGAACCATATCTTTTTTTTCGGGCAATCCAGATTGCCGGAATCAGAAGTGACATTCCGGCAATAAAACCCGGAATGGCCCCGGCCGCAAAAAGTGCCGGCACCGATGTATTGGTGATTGCGCCATAAATAATAAGGGCAATGGAAGGGGGAACGATTATCGCGGTGGATCCGGCTGCGGCAATAAGAGCGGCGCTATAGCCACGGCTATATCCTTGTGCAAACATGGCAGGAATCAGTATCGCCCCGATGGCAGCAGAGTCTGCGGGCCCCGATCCTGAGACCCCACCAAAAAAGACACAGACTCCAATTGCAACAATGGCAAGCCCACCCCGCCTTCTCCCTATCAGGATGTTAGCAAAGCGGATGATTCTCTGGGATATACCACACCGTTCAAGAATAAATCCGGCAAGAATAAAAAGCGGGATCGCAAGAAGGGGAAATTTAGCGATCCAGATCACCAGAAAAGTCGGTACAGAAATAGCCACCGCAATAGGTGTGCCCAGGATCAGCAGCAGGAAAAATCCAAAAAACAGAGCCACACCCATTTTACGTGGGCCTCCTCATATCCTGAATCGTTGCCTCAACTATACGAAAAACAATCAGGACACAACCAACGGGGATACACACAGTATAGAGCCATTGCGGAGCACCAAGGGACTCCGAGGTTATTTCCAGAAGACGCTCATCCAGCAACTGCATGTAGCCAAGGTAGCCAAGACTGACGAATAAGCAGGCAGACAGCAATGCAATACACAACTGCAACCAGTAACGCACTTTCTCCGGGAACTTATCCTGAAAAAAAAGCATGGAAAGGTGACGTCTGCGCCGAAATGCCGATGATGTGCCAAATATTGTCAGCCATACCAGTGCATTAACTTCAAGCTCTTCAGTAAAAGCAAGAGGATATTGAAACAAATAACGGGTAACAACATTGGCAAATGCCAGGCAGGCCATAACAGCAAGAAGTGATGCACCGAGCACTTCTTCCAGATGAACAGCAATCCAGCGCAGCTTCTTCATAGATAATCCGGCTTAGCGGGAAGCAGCAACAGCGGTTTCCGCTTTTTTCACCAGCTCGGCACCAACAACATCCGTCCATTTTTCATAAACACTGGTAGTCTTTGCTTTAAACTGCATCCTGGTTGCTTCATCAAGTTCAACCACATCCATCCCCTTTTCTTTAAGTAAAGCAAGGGCACTCAAATCAGGCGCAATAAGACCTTTACGAACAACTTTTTTCTGCCCGGCTGCAGCTTCAATTGCCGCCTGGCTAATTATTTTCTGGTCTTCTGCACTGAAACTGGCCATCACTTTATTGTTCACCGTCAACATAAGCGGATCGATAACATAACGCCAAATGGTTGCGTATTTGTGGAACTGCCAGATTTTCACAGGAATCTCAATGGCCACAACCGGGTTTTCCTGGCCATCAACGACACCCTGCTGAAAGGCGACCTGGGCATCACCCCAGTTCATATTTACAGGATTGGCCCCCAGCGCTTTCATGATATCGATAAAAATAGGGCTGCCGACAACTCTGACTTTCAATCCTTCAAGATCGGCTGGTTTGGCAATGGGTCGTTTTGAATTGGTTATTTCCCGAAAACCGTTCTCACCCTAGGCAAGCAGCGTCACACCTTTTTTCTTCAGTTCCGTTGCCAGATCTTTACCGACTTCACCCGATGTTACCGCATCCAGCGCCTTATAATCGGGAAAGAAAAAAGGCAGATTAAATATATTAAGCGATTTGATAGTTGTCGACCAGTTGATAGTGGAGGCAAAACAGAAATCGGCCACACCCTGGCGGTGGATAAGAAATTCGTTGGTCTGTTTTCCAGCCATCAGCGCCGATGAGGTATAAACTTTAATATTAATCCGACCATCCGTGCGCTCCCGTACCAGATCGGCAAACTTTGTGGCACCAGCCCCCCACGGTAGTTTCGGACCGACAACAACACTCATTTTATATTCCCTTTTATAATCTGCACCAAAAACCATGGAAGGAATAAAAAATGCACAACAGATCAAAGCTGTAAACAACAGACCACGTGTTTTCATACTATCTCCTTGTTAGGTACCCCTGACAATCTGGGGAGTTATGGAATAAGTACAATCTTGCCGCAATTACCATCTTTCATAACCAGATCATGGGCCAAAGCCGCATCAGCAAGAGGTAATTCTCGGCTTACGGATGGAACAAAAATTTCGCTTTCCATCGCCTTCTTCAGGCCATTATGGGTTTGAACCACTTCTTCGGCAGTAGCATTAAACAGGGCAAGACCACGGATATCCGTCTCCTTGCCCATGGTTGCCCTGGGATCAATTTCGATCCGTCCCCTGCTGCCGATTACGATCACTCTCCCTTTTGGGGCAAGGAGGTTGAGATCCATTTCAAGGTTTTTATCAGCAAGCATCTCAAGAATCAGGGTAAAACCTTTTTCTTCTATCGCTTCAAGTAACTCTTTTTCATAGCCGGGCAGGTGATGATTCATAACCAATTCGGCACCAAGCCTGCGAACAAGCTCGCAACCCACTTCTGTTCCGGCCGTACCAAAAACCTGCATTCCAGCCCCTACAGCCAGCTGTACAGCGGCCTGACCGACTGAACCACTCGCCCCATGCACAAACACTCTCTCTTTTCCTTTTGCAGCACCGCGAATAAATAGAGCCCGCCAGGCTGTTGCTGCGGGCACACCAATGGCAGCACCCTGGGAAAAGGAAATACGCTCGGGAAGAGGGAAAACCTGCCCGACCGTGCAGAGACATTTTTCACAATATCCGCCACTCACGGTTGCACTGGTATAGACTCTTTCTCCTGGTTTCCAATCATTTACGCCAGGGCCGCAGGAATCTATAATGCCTGCAACATTGCCACCGGGAATATAGGGCAGATCAGGCAGACTGGGGTAGGTACCGGCTCGGATATAGGTTTCAACAGGATTTATTCCAATCGCCTCTACTTTAATCAGGATCTCACCCGCACCCGGGCAGGGAGCTTCCAAATCAACCAGCTGCAAGACATCAGGAGCACCAAATTCTTTGACTTCAATAGCTTTCATCACGTTTCTCCCAATATTGATTCACTTTGATTTTTTTTTCCAGCTCTTCTCCGTACCCCGCACAAGTCTGCCAATATTTTCATGGTGCTTAAGCCATATCAAAAAGGCAACAACAGCAGCGGCCCCGATGGAAATAGCGGAACCACCCAGCAGCCACAGCCAGAACGGTACCAGACCAGAAGCCAGAAGAGAACCAACAGAGACAAAACCGGAAAGAGCTACTGCTGCAATAAAAACCAGCAGACTGATAAGAATTACCGGTGGGGAAAGGTAAAGAAAAACCCCCAGACCAGTCGCCACCCCTTTACCACCGCGAAACTTCAAATAGACCGGAAACATATGCCCCAAAACAGCCATAAGGCCGGTCAGAGCGACAAACAACTCTTTGCTTGCGGAATCCGGTAGCACACTCGCGGCAACGTACATCGGCAGAAAACCTTTCAAACAATCACAAATAAGGGTCAGGAAACCAAGCTTTTTTCCAAGCACCCGGCTGACATTTGTGGCCCCGATATTACGACTGCCTTCCTTGCGCACATCAAGGCCAGCCATTTTACCAATAACGAGGCCAAAAGGAATCGCCCCAACGAAGTAACCGAAAATCAAAAATATCATATTCATTTTACAAAATAATCCTTTAAAGCTAACGCAAATATCAAATGCTACTCACATTACACACCCGAAACAGCACCCATATACATTTTTTTATATTAGATTACAAATAGTTACACATGACGACAATAAAGATTGACCAATCTTTACATGACACATTACTTTCAAGAGGAAGTCAAGAAATTTCACTCTCTGGCCAACCGACACTCCTGCGGGTCGTACAAATAACGACAACAGTGGTTATCGTACTATTCATAGCAGAAAAATATCTGCTATGGTACATTGTCAAAGTTTGGCACAGTGCTCAAAAGGCTATCAACTGTTCACTTTTTTAACAAATATTTACGATCATGAGTATACTGAAAATTTATCAATATCCTGACACCGTTTTACGAAAAAAAACACAAAAAATCACAACTTTTGACAATGACCTCACTCAAGTCGTCGATGATATGGTTGAAACCATGTACGACGCGCCCGGAGTAGGACTTGCTGCACCGCAGGTCGGTAAATCCATACGACTGATTGTCGTCGATACAACAGAGGACAAAGAGGGTGACAAAGAACATATGGTTCTTATCAACCCTGAAATTATTGAAAGTGAAGGCAGTCAAATAGATGAAGAGGGGTGTCTGAGCGTTCCAGAACTCTCTGCAAACGTAAAGCGATACCAGAAAATCACTGTTTGCTTTCAGGATATTCAAGGCAATTCCCACGAGCTCTCTACAGAGGACAGGTTTGCAGTGATTTTACAGCACGAAATCGATCATCTAAACGGCATTCTCTTTATCGATCACCTCAGCCCTTTAAAGCGTAGTATGTATAAGAAAAAAGTAAAAAAATGGCTGGAAAAAAAGTAGGAGGCAAGATGCCAAATCGACCGCTTCGCATTATTTTCATGGGAACACCGGACTTTGCTGCCACAACACTCAAGTCTCTTATCGACGGTCCGGATGAAGTTGTGGCCGTTGTTACTCAACCCGATCGCGGTAAAGGCAGGGGGAAAAAACTTACTGCTCCCCCGGTCAAACTCCTGGCGCAGGAAGCTGACATCCCCGTCCTGCAGCCGACCGCAATCAAGACCGAAGAATTTCACAATGGGTTACTCAGTTATCAACCCGATATAATTGTCGTTACCGCCTATGGCAGGATCCTGCCCAAATCACTTCTTGAACTCGCACCACTTGGTTGTATCAATGTTCATGGCTCACTACTGCCACTGCACCGCGGTGCAGCACCCATCCAATGGGCAGTGATAAAAGGTGATAAGGAAGTGGGCATTACCATCATTCAAATGGATGAAGGGATGGACACAGGGGAAATGCTGCTCAAAGCACATATCACACCAGCCCCGGATGAAACAGCAGGATCACTTTTCGACAAACTCGCACTATTAGGTGGAGAAACTCTGCTGACAACCATCCAGGGTATAAAAGAGGGCACCCTCGTCTCCCAACCACAGGATCACAGCCTGGCAACAACGGCTCCCATGCTTAAAAAAGCCGACGGCGAGATTGACTGGAACAAAAATGCCCGCGAAATAGAATGCCTTATCCGTGGCCTTGATCCATGGCCATCGGCCTATTGTTTTGTTGACGGCAAGCGACTTCGACTGTTCCGGCCGGAAGTCTACCACAAAGAAAGCGATGCACAGCCAGGTACTCTGCTGCAGGCCGATAAAAGGGGCCTTCTCGTTAGTTGCGGTAAAAACTGTCTCCTGATAAAAGAGGTGCAACCCGAAGGTAAACGACGCATGGCAGTTGAGGCGTTTGTCTGTGGCCGCCCACCCGCCCCGGGAACACTTCTCTTTCGGGAATAAACCCGAGCTCTATTGGTAACAATGGGACAAAACACAATAGCTTACACCGACTGTTTTTCGGGAGTCAGTGGGGATATGCTCCTAGGTGCACTCCTTCATGCCGGGCTCGATCAGCAGTTTTTGCAGAGGGAACTCGCAAAACTACACATAAAAGGTCTGCACGTTGCGGTGGAGGAAAAAACAGTTCAGGCCATCAGTTGTATCAAAGTAAATGTCAAAAGTGATTGCGGCCAGGAACTCCGAACTCTGCCAATAATCCTCAATATTCTTGATGACAGTGGTCTGGACCCAAAAGTGATACAACAGGCAACCACTGTTTTCCGGCTGCTTGCTGCAGCAGAGGCAAAAATCCATTCCATCCCCATTGATACGGTACATTTTCATGAAATTGGTGCCCTTGATACCATTGTCGATGTGGTAGGTACCATTGTTGGCATGCACTATCTTGGCATTCAACGATTTGTCTGCTCGCCACTTCCCACCGGTCACGGGTTTATTACGTGTGCTCACGGACAGTTGCCCATACCTGCTCCTGCTGTGTGTGAGCTTCTCAAACAGATACCAACCTATGGAATTGATCTGCCGCAGGAGTTGATAACCCCGACCGGTGCAGCTCTTATTGCAGGACTGGCAGACGATTTTGGCCCACTACCGCCGATGCGTATCACTGCAACCGGCTACGGTGCCGGAACCCGTATTCTTAAAAACGGGCAACCCAACCTGCTGCGCATTATAACAGGTGAAGGTATTAATGTTACCGAGAACCAGGGTGTGGAAATAATCGAAACAAATCTGGACGATTGGAATCCGGAAGGTTTCCCCTACCTCTATGAAGTGCTGTTTGACAGGGGCGCCCTCGATGTCAACCTCACCCCAATCCAGATGAAAAAAGGACGGCCCGGGTTTTGCCTGCAGGTTATCAGTTCACCCGCCCTGGCCCACAGCCTCAAAGAGGCGATTCTCACCGAAACAACTGCCATTGGTTTACGATTTCGAAGTGAACAACGCTGGACTCTGCCCAGAAAAACGGTACAGATTCAAACGCGATGGGGCCAGGTCAGGGCAAAACAGGTGGAGACGCCGGAAAAAATCGTTATCTACCCTGAATACGAGGAATGTCGTAGGGTTGCAGCAGATCAAAACATACCGCTGCATGACGTATACAGCGAAGTAAAACTATCAGGAACCAGAAAAAATGGATAGGCTTATCATGGCCCTTGCCACGGGGTTCTATGTGGGAAACATTGCTAAAGCCCCAGGAACATGGGGATCACTTGCCGCCTTTTTACCCTGGCTGCTCATCAAAGATCTGCCATTGCCGGCCTATCTTCTGGTTCTGCTGGCAGTTTTAATTGTGGGATTTTTCATAGCAGGATCCGCAGAAAAAATCATCGACCGTCCCGATGCAGGCTGTATTGTGATCGATGAAATTCTCGGTATGTTTATTACCCTGACAGCCGTTCCACAACATCCTGTTGCCTTATTTCTCGGTTTTGTACTGTTCAGGATTTTTGATATTGCCAAACCGTTCCCGGTCTCCTGGTTCGATCAGAAAATCCACGGAGGAACAGGCATTATGATGGATGATGTTATGGCCGGTTTGTACGCTCTGATCTCCCTACAATTTATTTGGAGTATCATTTTTTAATTCCAGCCTTATTCATTTTATAGCGAAGCACCCGTTCACTGATACCAAGGCTTTCCGCAGCCTTTGTCTGCACCCACTGGTGTTGCTCCAGCGCGTGAACCAGCATCTCTTTTTCAACCTCCGCCAATCGCTCACCAAGTGGCCCTTTTTTACTCGAAGTATCCCTGATTTCTTTAGGCAGGTCGAAAACGCCAATCCTGTTGCCGCGCACAAGCGTCACCAGGCGCTGAACCAGATGCTCCAGTTCACGCACATTACCGGGAAACGGGTACTTAACCAGCTGCGCCATGGCCTCATTGTCAAATGTAATAGAACCGGCAGCATATTTTTCCATAAAAAAATCCACAAGTTCAACAATGTCATCTTTACGGTCTCTCAATGGTGGAATAACAAGCTCCAGAATATTGAGGCGAAAATAGAGATCCTCTCTGAAGCTGCCATCCATAATCATCTGTTTCAAATCCTTATTGGTGGCGGCAAGAACCCTCACGTCAATCATGATCTCAACCTCGCTACCGAGCGGCGTTACTTTTTTCTCCTGCAGTGCGCGTAATAGTTTTGCCTGCAATTGCAGGGACAGCTCGCCAACTTCATCCAGAAAAAGTGTTCCGCCTTCTGCTAACAGAAAACGACCACGACGTCTTGCAACGGCTCCGGTAAAGGCACCTTTTTCATGGCCGAACAATTCAGATTCAAAAAGATTTTCAGGAATGGCAGCACAGTTGACCTCCACAAAAGCATTTTCTTTTCGTGGTCCCATCAAGTGAATGAGACGGGCCACCAGTTCTTTGCCCGTTCCCGTCTCACCCTGTATCAAAGCTCCCCATTCCGTTGGTGCAATTCGATACACCAGAGACAGCAGCTCCTGCATTGGATAACTCGAGCCGATTATTGCCAGCGGTAAGTCTGCTTTTTCCATAGTCTCAACAAGATCAACCGATTCTTTCTGTACATTGAGGCTCAATTCAATGTTTCGGATTTTTTCAAGAAGGTTCATCAAATCCACGGGCTTTTCCATGAAATCATCGGCCCCCAGCTGCATCACTTTTACTGCCGTTTTTATATCTCCATAGCAGGGTGATTTAACCCTAACCCAGTTCTTATACAACTTTAAAAGGTTACATTTACAATTGGACATATTGCTCAAAATAAGATACAGTTAATTGACCTATAAATCTTCTTGTGAGATA
>CAMZKN010000217.1 GCA_947311315.1 uncultured Desulfobulbaceae bacterium
AGAAGATTTATAGGTCAATTAACTGTATCTTATTTTGAGCAATATGTCCAATTGTAAATGTAACCTTTTAAAGTTGTATAAGAACTGGGTTAGGGTTAAATCATCCTGCTACGCTCCAAAGGCGTTATTTGAATATTCTTCCCTGGTAAAAGCACGGATATTGAGAAAGAGTGCAATACCAATTAAAAACGCAGCAGTATAAAAAGCGTCATGCAGGCCGGAAATTTGAGCTTGAACCGGGGCCATCGTTGCGCCTTCACCGCTACCAGCCCCGGCGTAATACAGTGTGCGCCCTGCCCAGATAGCGCCAATTACCGCCACACCTACGGTCTGGCCAAGGGTTCGCGACTGGGCCATCATACCAGATACAATACCCAGCTGACGCTTAGGCGCTGCGCCCATAATGGCGCTGTTATTGGGCGAGAGAAAGATCCCCATTCCAGCTCCTACCGCAAATATCCGAATCGCAAAACCTGCGATGGTGGTATCCTGATTCAAGGTACTGGCAGCCAGAAAACCGACAAGCATTACGGCAAGGCCGACCATGGTGATTTTACGGCTGCCGATTCGGTCTGATAAAATGCCGGAGAGTGGTGAGGTAATTCCCAGCATCACAGGAATGATACCCATAAGCAGCCCCACTTTCATCGGAGAAAACTCCAGTATATTTTCCAGGTAAAATGGCAGAAGAATAACAGTCCCGCCCAGGCCAACAAAACTCATAAATCCAATGGTAAGGTTGACACTGAAAAGAGGATCCGTAAAGAGTTTGGGATCGATCATCGGCTGGGCAACCTTATGTTCTATAAAAACGAAGATTACCAGTAATATGATACCTCCTGCCATTAAAATAAAAATCACAGGTTGAAGAAATCCCTGCTGCTGCCCAAGCGTCAATCCCAACAACAGTGCCAAAAGACTGAAAAACAGTGTCAATGCTCCCGGGATATCAAATTGTTGCCGGCCAACCGGCCTGAAATCCGGAAGAAAACGACGCACCATGAACGTGCCGATGATACCCACCGGTAAGTTGACATAAAAGATCCAACGCCAGGAAAGTGCGCCCAGTATTACACCACCAAGGGCAGGCCCCATAACAATTCCGACGGAGACGATAGCACCTATTGTCCCCATGGCCCTGCCCCGCTCTTCCGGGGGAAAAGCCTCGGTAACAATAGCTGCACCAAGAGCCATTGTCATCGCTGCACCAATGGCCTGAAAGACACGAAAGGCTATAAGCCAGTGCACCGATGGCGATAGCCCACACAGGGCGGAACCCAGAGTAAAGAGTATAAAACCGGACATGTAGATGGTTTTTTTCCCAACCATATCTCCCAGCCGCCCGATACCTGCCATGGTACAGGTTATGGTGAGCAGATATGCCAGTACCACCCACTGAACAATGGCAAAATCAGTATGCAGTACACGAACCAGTGTTGGCAGGGATACATTGATGATACTGCCATCGACTGTGGCCAGGAAGACACCTGTTCCCACTGTGCCCATTACGAACCATTTCTGGCTGTAATCATCTCTTTTGACACTTGATCCCGATCTGTCTTTCATTAGTTCCTGCACTATATTTACCCGTAATTACATGAAATTTAAAACGTCTTTACCATTATTGTCACATCTGTCCAACTATTATTCCTAAACCCACAGGCATGTACTTTAAAAAACATTAACTGTTCAGCACCACGCTCGGAATTACGCATAACATATGAATCTAACTATTCAGCAGTGCCTTACCTGTCCATAAGCAGTCCGATTAGCTATACACCTGTATGCTGAGCGGTCTGATCGTGGACAGGTGAGGTGTTGCTGAATAGTTACAAAAAACATTACACTACCACTCCACAAGAGAGTATAAATACATTCATGAAATTCTAAGGTAAACAACCAAGGAGTCATAAACAATGAAAAAGCGGTTACGCGTCATACTGATTCTGATCATCCTCATTGCGGGGGCAGGATTTGGCTATAACTCTCTGTATAATAAGAAGGACACATCATCCCTGAAATTATCCGGCACCATTGAAGCCACCGAAACACAGTTGGGTTTTCGAATTCCCGGTGTTCTTGCCATTCGTCTGGTGGACGAAGGTGACAGTATCAAAAAGGGTGAACTCGTAGCTGCGTTGGACGATACCGACCAAACAATCAATCTCAGTAGTGCCCAGGCAAATCTTACCTATGCCAGTTCCTTATTTGCAGAGCTTACTGCGGGCAGTCGTCCCCAGGAAATTGCAAAGGCACATGCCGGGTTCATGCAGGCAAAAGCAGCATTGCAGGAACTGAAAAACGGCAGCCGACCACAAGAGATAGCACGGGCCCAGGCTGATCTGGCCAAGGCCCAGGCTGCAGAAAAAGCCGCTGTTGCACGAATGAATCAGGCCAAGGCTGATTTTCAGCGCTATGACGCATTGTACAAAGAGGATAGTGTCTCGAAAAACGAATATGATATTTTTCAAACCCGATTAATAACCGCCCAAAACAGTTGGAAAGAAGCGGTGGAACATGTTGCCAGTGCCAGTGAAATTTTAAGCCTGCAACAGGACGGCCCGAGAATCGAAAAGATCCATCAGGCGGAAGCGGCCCTGGAAATGGTACAGGCGAACTATTCTCTTATTAAAGAGGGGCCGAGGGTGGAAGAAATCAACAGGGCAAAAGCCCGCATGCAGGGTGCAGCTGCTGCAGTGAAACAGGCGAAGCAACAATTACTCTACACAAAAATCCATGCACCAATGGACGGGGTTATCCTGTCCAAATCCGCGGAACCTGGGGAATACCTCAACCCCGCCATACCGGTTGTTACCATTGGCGATATCCGGCACCCCTGGTTACGTGCATACATTAATGAAACACATCTTGGACAGATTCAACTGGGACAGAAGGTAGATGTGCACACCGATTCCTTTCCGGATAAAACCTATATTGGCACAATCAGCTTTATCAGTGACAAGGCGGAATTTACGCCAAAGACGGTGCAGACCTTTGAAGAAAGGGTGAAATTGATGTTCCGAATTAAAATCAGCCTGGAAAATCCAGAAGGTGAACTGAAACCTGGCATGCCTGCAGACGCAGTCTTTGAGCTAAACCAATGACCATCGACCGACTACCAAAAAAACAGGAAACAGCAATACAAGCTAAAAACCTGAGCAAATCCTTCAAAGATGTCATCGCAGTCGCTGAAGTGAGCTTTGAAGTATTACAGGGGGAGATTTTCGGCCTTGTCGGGCCGGATGGTGCAGGAAAGACGACAACTCTGCGCCTGCTCGCAACTATTCTCGACCCCAGTGCGGGCAGTGGATCCATTGGTGGCTTTGATCTACAAAATCAAGCCTCTCAGGTGAAGGAACAGCTCGCCTACATGAGCCAGAGATTTGGGCTCTACCCGGATCTTACTGTTATGGAAAACATCACTTTCTATGCTGACCTGTATGGCGTCTCTGGATCCGCACGTAAAAAACGGGTTGAAGAACTGCTTGATTTCAGCAATATGCGCCCCTTTCGAAAAAGACGGGCAGGCAAACTCTCCGGCGGTATGAAACAAAAACTCCAGCTTATCTGCGCCCTGATCCACACTCCAAAGGTACTTTTGCTCGACGGACCAACCAATGGTGTCGATCCGGTCAGCCGCAGAGATTTCTGGAAAATCCTCTATAAACTCCTCCAGGAAGGGGTCTCTATACTGGTAAGCACCGCCTATCTCGACGAAGCCGAACGGTGTGACCGGGTTGGTTTAATAGATCATGGCAAACTCATCGCCGTCGGCACTCCTACTGAACTTAAGGGGCTGGTAAAAGAACAGATCCTCCTGCTGAAAAGCCCGGAATCAAGAAAAGTTCACCGACTATTACAGGAAAATTTTCCCAACATGCGCGTTAACGTGTTTGGAGACAGTCTCCACTTGAGCTGCATTGACCCAAAAGCAACTGAACTTCAAGTCACAGAATTGCTCGAAAGAAAACATATGCACTGGCGCAACTTCCAGAATATCACACCAAGCCTAGAAGATGTTTTTATCAACCTGCTCGGAGATGGGAACAATACCGGAAATCAAAATATTGAACTGAAGAAGGCTAAAACTCCGAAACCTTCCGGCAATACAATAAACAATAATATTGCCGTCGATGTAAGCAACCTCAGTCGCAGATTTGGGAGTTTTGTCGCAGTCGATAATATCAGTTTTCAGGTACCTGCCGGACAAATATTTGGTTTTCTCGGGCCAAACGGAGCCGGTAAAAGCACAACAATCCGTATGCTCTGCGGTCTTCTACGACCAAGCAGCGGCACAGGTAATGTAGCCGGTTTTGATATCAGCAGGCAGGCTGAAGAAATCAAGCAGCATATCGGCTATATGAGTCAAAAATTTTCCCTGTATGAAGATCTTACCGTGGAGGAAAATATTAATTTTTACGGCGGTATCTATGGTCTTCGTGGTACGCACCTTGAAGAAAAGAAGGCATGGGCTCTCAAGATGTCAGCACTTACTGATCACCGGAAAAGTCTAACCGCAACACTCAGTGGTGGATGGAAACAGCGCCTTTCCCTGGCTTGCGCCATTCTCCACGAACCACCTCTTATCTTTCTCGACGAACCAACCAGCGGCGTCGACCCCGTCAGCCGTAGACGTTTCTGGGATCTGATCTACACCATGGCCGACCGGGGCATCACCATCTTCGTCACCACCCATTACATGGAAGAAGCCGAATATTGCGACAAGGTCTGCCTTATCTATCGTGGAGCAATGGTCGCCATGGGTTCACCCGAAGAATTAAAGAGGGATAATATGAAAAAAACTGTTCCAGACACCCGAAAACCCGGTATGCCGAGTATGGAAGATGTCTTTATTTCCCTTATTGAAGCAGCGGATCGCTACGAAACAACAAAAATAAACAGCGAGACTGTCCTCCCATGAGTCTGCGGCGTTTATGGGCTGTTGCCAGAAAAGAGAGCCTCCACGTCATCCGGGACTGGCGCAGCCTTGTTCTTGCCCTGCTCATTCCACTGATTCTGGTTCTGCTCTATGGTTACGCACTCACCCTTGATCTACGCAACGTTCCCGCCGTTGTCTGGGATCAATCCCATTCCAGCGAAAGCCGCAAAATACTCAGCCTTTTTCAGGGATCACCCTATTTTTCCTTTATCGCCAGCGTCGACAATTACCGTGATCTCCAGAGAAAGATCGATAGAAGTCAGGCCGTGGTCGCGCTGATAATCCCCTCCGATTTTTCGACCAGAATTAACGGCGGCAGACCGGTGACTATCCAGGTTATCACCGATGGCAGTGATGCCAACACCTCACGACTCGCAACAAGTTACATTACAACCATCACCGGAATTTATGCCCATACAATAGCTTCAAAAAGGCTGCAGAAAAACGGCCGGCAACCGGAAATACCGGCCGTGCAAATCCTGCCCCGTGTCTGGTACAATCAGGATTTGCGCAGTCAAAACGTCCTGATCCCCGGCATTATCGCCCTGGTTATGATTGTCGTTGCCGCCATGCTGACAAGTGTTACCGTTGCCCGTGAATGGGAAACAGGCACCATGGAGCAACTAATCAGCACACCACTGCGCCGCTCGGAACTGATCTTTGGCAAGGTGATCCCCTATTTTGTCATCGGTATGATGGATGTACTTATTGCCGTAGTAATCGGTAAGACAATCTTTCATGTCCCCATCGTGGGCAACAGTGGGCTGCTCTTTGCTTTTTCCGCCCTGTTTCTCAGTGGTGCCCTCTTTTTCGGTATGACCCTCAGTATCGTCATGAAATCCCAGGTGCTGGCAAATCAGACGGCAATCCTCGCTGGTTTTCTACCCACACTGATCCTTAGCGGTTTTGTTTTCGCCATAGAAAATATGCCTGTACCGTTGCAGCTTCTCACCTATATTGTCCCGGCCCGCTATTTCATCGCCATTCTTCGGGGCATTTATTTAAAGGGTATCGGCCTTGATATCCTCTGGATTGACGGGTTAATGTTAGGTATCTACACACTGATTATGATCATCCTTGCGCATCGCAAACTCAAATTCAAACTGGAGTAATCCATGCTGCAACGTATTCTGAGAATGCTGACCAAGGAATTCCTGCAGATGCTGCGTGATCCGCGTATGCGTGTTGTGGTTTTTGGTGTACCGGTTATCCAGATGACTGTTATGGCCTTTGCCCTGACAACAGATGTCACCAATATCCGCACTGCTGTTTATGACCTGGACAGAAGCCCCGCCTCCAGACAACTCATAAGCGATTTTACCGCAGGAGGATATTTCCGGATTGAGGCCTTTTTTGATAATGAAAAGGATATTGGTGTTTATCTCGATCGTGCAGACGTACGGGCAGTTCTCTCCATCCCCGCCGGATTCGCAAACGATATTGCAGCGGGGAAAACGGCCCGGATACAACTTATAACCGATGGTACCGACAGCAACAGCACAGCCATCGCCATGGGCTATGCTACAGCTATTGTTAGCACCTATTCCAATACCCATATGCTGCAACGCAACCGGGCCAACGGCTTACATAACCCTGAGATCCAGGTAAAAACTATCACCCGTGCCTGGTTCAACAGCAATGAAGAAAGCAAATACTATTACGTCCCTTCACTGATTGCCACAATGCTCTTTATCTTCAGCCTGCTGCTTACCAGCATCGGTATTGTCCGCGAAAAGGAGATCGGCACCATTGAACAGGTGATGGTCACACCCATCCGCAGGCTCGAATTTATCATCGGCAAGACCCTGCCATACATGATAACAGGCTATATTTCCATGACCATCATGCTGCTTGTGGCCTATATTATTTTTGGTGTGCAGGTACACGGCAGCCTGCCGTTACTCTATCTCCTGACCGGTATTTATCTCTGCGGCAATATGGGAATTGCTCTGCTGGTCAGTGCCAGCGCCGTAACCCAACAACAGGCGCTGCTGACCAGTTTTTTGATACTCATGCCCAGTGTTATGCTCAGTGGTTTTATGTTTCCCATCAAAAACATGCCGGAAATCGTACAGCATCTTACCTGGATCAACCCCATGCGCTGGTATCTGGAAATACTCAGGGGGATAGTCCTCAAGAGCATCAATATGCACGATCTCTGGCCTGCTGTTGCCGCTCAAAGCTGCCTGGCCATCATTTGTATTCTTGCCGCTGCACTTCGATTCAAAAAGACCATCGCGTAAATTCACATTGTTTGATTCAAACCGGCTATTCCCTGTGCGGTTGATAGATTTCTGCGAGTTGCTGCCAGTACCTCTTTGGGAACTGATTCCATTTGCGCTGCTGCATTTTTTTCCAAAAAGGTTTTGGGCTCAATCGTCCAGCCGGAAGCCAACCTGCGATCTTCACGTTGCATTGCCCAGTATATATAGCGACCGGCAATGGGTGCTATCAGCCTTGGCTGCACACCCAATGTCGCATAGATATCTTCTAACAGTTCAACAAGTTGCGGGTACAGCACCTTGTCATCTTTATACCACTTTTTCATGGCCCATATTGCCCCTGCGTGCATTGATCTCAGCGGCTTGACTTCGGTCAGGTATCGATTTCTAATCCGTGCATCGGGGTGCGACCCATAGCGCTTCCAACCTTTTAAAATAGTACGAATCAGACGAAAAAGGCTCGGGCCGTTTGTTTTAAAATCCTGCTTAAAGGCATTGATCTGAATGGTTTCTTCATCACCTGCCGGAATATGGGGATGCCGATGATTAAAACGAAACTGACCATGACTATCTGAAAGGCTGCGCTCTTCTTCAGAAAGTAACACTCCCTTTTCTTTTAACTGCGTATGCAGAGGCGTACCGTGGTTGGCTGTATAGAGCATAAACTGGTGAAAATCTACAGAATGGGATACTGCATAATCGACCACTTCCCCAATATTTTCAGAAGTATGTTCCTCAAGACCGATAATAGAAGAACCAAGGACGCGAATACCATGATCCTGCAAATCAGTTATCAGTGACCGTGTGTCAATACCCGCAAGTTTCGCATAGCTGCTTTCCTGACCCTCGAGACCCATCCAGACCCAGGCGATACCGAGTCCGACCAGTTGTTCGATTTTATAGGACCTCAGAACCCGTGCCGAACTGAACACATACAAAGACCAGCTTTTGCCATGTTTTTTCATCTGTTCAAGAAGACTGAGTGCCCTTTTACGGTGCAGAAGAAAATTCTCATCCATGATAAAAAACGAGTCCACCTTCAGTTTTTGTTCAAGATCCGCCATAACTCCATAGAGCTCTTCGCCGGTTTCGTAGAAATTCTTGAATTTTCCCTTACCACCAAAAAGGGCAGAGGTTGAACAAAAATTACAGCCCATGGGACAACCGACAGAAGGTACGACCACTGCAGCGGTCTCCCCCGGTTTATCACTGAGGGAATGACCGAGAATTCTTGCACCATACGCCGAGGCCACCACCGGATGTTTCACCGGCTTGTCCACGTCCTGTCCAAGATACCTGCGAAACCACGCAATCCCATCCCCTCTGACAATATGATCAGCATCAATCCTCTCATCAACACAGTCAAGATTGGAAATATGTCCGCCAACAACGATGGTGGCATGGGGCTGATGGTATCTGATAAGTTCGCACATCTTTTTTACCTTGCCGACATTGGGAATGATCGAACTGATACCTATTATATCGTACTGACTGTCACTGATAGTCTCAACAAAACGATCAAGATCAGGAAAATCAAGAAGGGTGCATGGACATTCCAGGTTTTCCTGAATCATCAACAAGCCAAAAGAGCGGTGAAACATACGCAGAGAGAAAACCCCCTGTACGCGGGTAACCTGATTATGATACAGTTCCATTGGATTGATTGCGCTGCTGCCATATTCGTCATCCTGGGCATATGGGCCAAAAACGCTGGAAAGCAAAACGCGGGCCTTAGTACCGAGCTTATGGATTGGATGGGTATTTGTCATTGACTTACCTCTTCTGATGTTGAATTATTAAATTGTATCATCAGCATTGTAAGTCATTAATCTCATTTAAAATAGAAGCAGGAAGAAAATGACAATTCTTTTACAAAACAGCACAAGAAGATGAAGCGCCCGCTCTGGTTTGTCCATCCGATAGCCATTTTCATTTTTTCCATCATTACGCTGGGACTCTCTCTGTTTCTGTATATCTACTGGTATATGGAGGTCAGCACCGGCCTGAAAGCGGTTATCCAGAAATACAATCTCGATCCGGATCAGTTCGCATCCTGGCAAACCTGGGTGGTTATCCTTATCATGTCTATTCTGGTTGCAATCATCCTCCTCGGAATCTTTCTGATTTTTGTCTATCAGAGAAAAACCCTCTCCCTCTACCGTTCACAACATAAATTTATCAACAGCTTCACACATGAACTGAAGACGCCTACAACCTCACTCCAACTCTACCTTGAGACCTTTGCAAAACACGAACTGCCACGGGATCAGCAACAGAAATATATTGGTTATATGTTGGCGGACGTGGCCAGGCTCTCTGATAATATCAACGGCATCCTGAATCTGGCCCGGATTGAGGCCAAAATATACAGCGGTGAATTTGTTATTGTGGATATGGTTCAGGAAATTGAGGTATTTTATACAAACAATGAGCAGTTGTTTCGAGGCAGTGAAATTATTATCAACAACAGACAAAAACAGCATTACTACTGCTCCATCAACCATTCCCTTTTCCAAATGCTGCTTATGAACCTGTTTGCCAATGGCATCAGACATAATGAAAGCTCGCAGCCAAAGATTGAGATCAGTTTCAACCGGACAGAAAAACATATACATCTCCATTTCACCGATAACGGTGTGGGCTTTGAAAAATCCCAGAAAAAGAACATTTTTAAAAAATTTTTCCAGATCGAACGAACCGACTGGACCTATGCCGGAGGAACCGGCCTTGGGTTATATATGGCCGAACAGGTTGTCAGGCTGCATAAGGGGAAAATTTCGGCTCACAGTGACGGCAAAGGAAAAGGTGCCTGTTTCACGGTTTCTCTTCCCAGGCATAACACTGAGCAGACGCAGCAACTCGACCAGACAATTTCCAATAGAGGAACCACGTGAATACTACAAGCAAAAATCGCATCCTGGTTATTGAAGATGATCCTCATATTTCAGAAGGGATCGAATTGAACCTGAGTTTGCAGGGATATGATGTTAAGGTGGCGCAAAACGGCATCGATGGCCTGGAAGACTGGAAACAATGGTGCCCCAACCTGATTGTTCTTGATCTTATGCTGCCCGGTATGGACGGTATGCAGATCCTGAAAAACATCCGACTCGAAGATGAGCAGTTGCCCATCCTGATCCTTTCAGCAAAAGGCGACCCGGCTGATAAAATTGAAGGGTTTACCGACGGTGTGGATGATTATATGACAAAACCGTTCAACCTCGATGAATTTTTGCTGCGAATCGGGAGATTACTAAAACGCAATCAATGGCAGCAGGAACAGAGTGATTCCTTTTCAACCGCTTTGGCAGCCGGGCAAACCTATAGTTTCGGCACAAACACTATCGATCTTTCTACTCGTGAGGCACAATGCCGAGAAGGAACTATTCAGCTGACAGAACAGGAAATCAAGCTGCTCAAACTTTTTATCACCAATAAAGGCAAGCCACTCTCACGCAGCAGGTTGCTTGAGATAGGCTGGGGCTACAGCAAAGGGACATCTACCCGCACGGTTGATAATTATATAGTCCGTTTCCGTCGCTATTTTGAAGATAATCCCAAAAAACCACAGTTTTTCAAAAGCCGCCGTTCACTGGGCTATGTTTTTGATCATGAGCCTACACCAAAAACGAAGCAATCTCCCGACTCGTCTTTTTCCTGACTCCTGCAAGGGCCGCAAATTCATGCCAACGCGAAACGGCATCTTCTGTTTTTGCGTAGATATCCTTTGCACAACGAGCAGAAATACCTGACTGCTCAGCCAGTTGTAAAAGAGACGCTTTCGTCGGTTGCCTCCCTTCGCCAAGTATTGTTGTCGAATGCTCACCTCTAGGCCCTTTTGAAAACGTTAAATCATAGGCTGGCGTCAAAGACCATTCCCCCGTTTGATCATCGAGTAGAAATGAAAAGTTTTTCACATGATCATCCCGATTATGGGCCAGAACATTAAAAATCATTAGTCGATATGCACTTTCAAGGTGACGGTTATCTTGTGTCAACAAGTTAGTTGCTTTGAGTACATCCGCATAATCACAACTCGGTATGCGAAAATTCGCATGAATAAGATTGCCTAATGTGTGAATATGATACCGTCTGTTACCTGCGGAGCGATCAAAGCGTTTTACTCCGAAATAGTGTTCATTATCACCGGGGCTGAACAGTCGTGTCTCCGCCATTTCCAGCCCTGCTGCACATGCCATTTTTGCATAGGCATATTCGACAGGCCCGGCATCTGCTAGATCCTCCCTGGCAGAAAACTTCACAATCCAATGTTCAAAACCGATAGGTAAATCACCTTCCCCCGAGACCATATCGTTTTCATCAGAATTAATTCCAACAAGAACTTTGGGACGAGCTCCTCCCGGACTTCCGCCGGCCTGCATCAACTGGGGCAATATATCTTCGGTTTTACCGGCAAAGACGCGCCTCGCCTCAACGGCAAGTTGATGGAGATTGCATTGGCTAGCTTCTCCCGATCCTACCATTGAAGGATGATAGGTAAGAGCCCCCATGGTATTACTTCCCAAATAAAGCAATCTGTCCAATATCGAAACACCAGCGGGATCAATATTTTGACTTCGAAAAAAACGATCCATAAGCAACAATCCCCATCCATCTGGCAGTGAGTCATCAAACAGGCCAAAAACTGGACCAAACTTGTGATCCTTATGGGCAAACAAGCCAGATTGAAGAGGAAGGATAAAAGGAGAAAGCTCAATCCCTTTCAAAAGCCACTCGGAGCTATATTCAAAAAACAGACTGTTTCCCTTTTGCGCAAGCATACCGACCAAAAACTCAGTATCAGGATTATTGCGAAAACGAACCTCTATTTCCCTGTATCCGGCTGTCATGTCAAAATTTGCCTCGTTTTGGCACCTTTTGTTCTGAAATTGCCTTTAGCTCGGCTAAACTTGCCGCCTCCGGTGGTTGAAAAAGGGTGCTAAATTCCTGCAGACAGCCAAGAGCGTTAGCCAGACGGAGGATGGCTTTAAAAGACACCTCCCCACTGTTTTCAAAACGCTTTAAAGATGCTTCACTGACCCCGGCCCGTTTAGCCAAAGTCGAGCGTTTATAGCCGGCAGTAAGGCGTAAAACCTTAAATCGGCTAGCCAGTTGTTGTTGAATTTCGATGGGTGTAAAAAGTGCAGGTAACATATCTACAGTATAACGCACACAAGCTAACAGTCAATATAGTATCCACAACAGCAATAAAACAAACTTTAAAGACAATATATTGTCAGTTAGAAGATCTGACAGACTACAAAATAAAGCAGGGGCAAAAAAATACCGGGTAGTAAATTACCAACGCGGATGGTAGTAATTTTCAACATATTGAGTGCAAGAGCCAGGATAAGCAGACCACCGACTGAGGTCATCTGTTCGATAGTCTCCGGAACAAGAGAGCTTTTCATAAAAACAGCGGTGAGGGTAATAACACCCTGGTAAAGAAACACAGCAACACTTGAAAAAATAACACCGATCCCTAAGGTCGAAGCAAAGACAATGGATATCACCCCATCAAGAATCGATTTGGCAAAAAGCGTCTGATGGTTTCCAGTCAAACCACTTTCCAGTGCACCAACAATGGCCATTGAGCCAACGCAAAACACAAGACTTGCCGTAACGAAACCGCGTGCAATGGAACTGCTATCACCAGAACGGGAAACGACTTTTCCCTCCAACCACGCCCCCAAACCTTCCAGATGCTTTTCTATCTTTAGAAATTCACCGATAAGAGCGCCAAAAATCACCGAGATAATAACCACTAACACGTGATCAGAGGTAAAAGCACTTTTCAGGCCAATCAATACTACCGACAGTCCAGCGCCATGCATTATAGTTTCTCTATAATTTTCAGGGATCCCTTTACTAAACGCAATCCCAAGAAGGCTTCCGACCACAATTGCTAAAGCATTAACGATAGTTCCAAGCATGATTTACTCTATGTAGCTGGTATTTATAAGAAGTAAGACAATTATTTTGCACACGCATACATACCACACAAGCAAACCACCTGCTTTTATTTTTCATATAGCAGCTCTTGCTTGATAGTGTTATCAAACGGTAAAATAGTAGATCAGAAGGGTTCAATTCTAAAATCAGATTGCAGGTTTTGCCAATGTATTTTTAACAGATGTTGTTGTGCAGCATCCATGGGTAGATCAACAAGTGCACCGGGCCAGAGCGTCCGTGCTTTGTCTAGAGTGTCAGTGAGTTGTGGCTTGATTGCTTTCCACGGAAGATCAGCCTTCTCAGCCCAAATTTTAAAATGATCAAAAATCACTTTATACCAGTCCTTATTCTTACCCATATTTAGAGCATATTTTGTCTCATCTCCCATATACACACGGGTAGTTACAATGTCATAAGCTGGAGACAATTCCGGTATAATTGTGTCGGGATACATCAGGCTCCAATTTTTAAGATGTGCATCACCATTTGCGAGCAATATATTTACCAATAAACGGCGGGCGAACTGTTGAACGTTTTTTAAACTGTCACCAGTATATTGATAGAGAATTTTTCCTATCTGTTCACAATTTGCACCACTATATTTTTGACGTGGATATTTTACCAGCAACTGGGCAAAGTCTTCCATGTGAATGCGCTTCCCTTCTGCACGATCAAACCTTCGTATGGCGAAGGCATATTTTTCATCGGGTAAATTGATGGCAGGGAGATTTTCCAGTGAATCAATCTTAACCAATTTGATATCAGGTATATCAATGCCTGCCATTTCAGCAAGTCGCATGGCGGTAAACTCATTAAAAGGAACAAACTTGTGTTTCGTTGATGGTGTTTTAATAATCCAGTCACCCAACGTCCCCGATTTCGCAATGTGATAACGGCCATCCTTTTCCTGCATAGAAAACTTCATCTGCACACCAGCCAGAGAAAAATGGTGGCTTTTTTGCCTTGTGCTACCTGTTACAAAATTGGCCTGACTATTAAATTGTAACAGGTAACCCGGTATGTGATTGGGTTTCACTGGGGTGGCAATCAGCGCTCCAGGTAGATCCTGCCCAAGGTATGTGAAAAATTGAAACTCATTATCAATGTGAACTTTCAAACTTTGCGCCAACAGCTCACGTAGCGCACCTTCAGGGAGCAGATTAGACAATACGGGGTGAAGCTGTTGCTGCTTTACCCATGGAGTTGTAAGTAGTTTTTCTGCGTGTGGAAAATATGGATGGGTAATTAAACTGAAAGTAGGCCGCAGAGGATTTTCCGCAAACTCAGGGGCAAATGTCAAAATATTCCGGCCATCTCTAAACCCTGCCAGATACCCCACAATTACACCGTGCAGGTTTAGTTTTAGAACAGTGACATCCATATTACTCCTCTAACACCCCTCCCCAGGGATCATCGGAAAGTGATTGTTGCCCAGAAAAATACTCCTTTTCACCTGGCAACTCCTGACCATCTAACACATGGCGAACAAGACTCAATTTCTCCTGAGGAATCAACATAAGTTCCATTTTAAGACCTTTAGCAACGAGTTCGAGCGTGTCGAGACGTGGGTTCCCTTTAGATTCCAACCGTTGATACTGCTGGCGAACCATGCCCACACGCAATTGCATGTCTTCCTGCTTTAAACGAAGTTCTTTCCGACGTTTTTTTAGTTGATTATGAATTTCACTCATTTTTAGCCTCAAACTTGATTCATCTTTGTATTTCACTGACCAAATAGAAATATATTAGTTTCTAAATAAAAAATAAGCAACTTATTAGTTGCCTACAGGCCAATAAGCATCATATTTGCTTCATTTCAACAATGAATGAAGAAAATTTGACCCTATATGCATAGTTTGCGATATGGAGGTGTATTATGAGAACAACACTCGATTTGCCTGAAGAGCTTATTCGGAAAAGAAATATTTCCGAAATCAAGAAGTATAAAGGAAAAATCGAATTGGATATTGACTTTAATGCAACCAGAGGTCGCCTATGTCGGCTTTAGTCGACACTTCAATTTGGATTGAATATCTCAGGAATGAAAAAAGATTATATATGTTCATGAACTTCTCAACACAGGAAGTTTAGAATAATACCAGGATTGCAGCAAACCCCGCCCAACCATAAAGCCGTTCATTGCCAACCAGAGCGCGTGATTACCCATAATACCTTTGAGACTGTAAAAGAGTACGAAAAACAAAAGTGATGCAGCAAGCATGGTATTACGCATAAGTGCGGAGGCAGTCGCACCGATATACACTCCGTCCCAGATAAAAGAGGCAAAGCCGGTAAGTGGCAATATGTACAACCAGGGCAGATAGTGTGTCGCACACTCAATAACATCCTTTTGATTGGTAAAAACCTTTAACAGCTGTACCCCACTCAACAGATATATGGCGGTAAAAATAACCGCAAAGCCGACGCCCCATATCATCAAACGTTTTACCGTGAGGCGTAATTGCACCATATTGCGCTGCCCCGCCAACTTACCGACCAGTGCTTCCGCAGCAAAGGCAAAACCGTCGAGGAAATAGGAAAACAGGAAGAGAAACTGTAGCAGAGCACTGTTAGCGGCGAGGATAAGGTCACCTTCTCCTGCAGATTTTGAAGTAAAAAAGGTGAAAACCACAATAATGCAGAAGGTACGGACAAAAATATCACCACTGACATTGAGAAATTCCGCCAGCCCCGATCGTTTGATCACTTCGGCAAATGAAAATTCTTTCAGGATATAACGATACTTTTTTAAAAAGAGGACGATAGCCAAAAACAGTCCAAAATACTGGCCAATTACCGAGCCCAGTGCCACACCTTCCACCTGCATACCAAGATATTTCACACAAAAAAACGAGCAGCAGATATTCACCACATTAACACTGATGGAGATTACCATCGGATAGAGGGCGTTCTGCATCCCGAGAAACCAGCCATATATCACCATAAGCGATATTGCGGCTGGAGCCGCCCAGATACGGATATAAAAATAAGTCGAGGCAAGACTTTTTACAGCAGGGCTTCCCTCTAAAATTGAAAGACTCAAACGTTCGATACCTGTTTGAAAAAGAAGAAGAATAAGAGAGCCGCAGAGTGCCAGGAAAAGTCCGCGAAACAGCATCATCGCCATCTCAGAGCGGTTTGACTTTCCATAGGACTGGGCAACCAATCCACTGAGACTCATGCGCAGGAAAGCAAAGCCCCAGTAGACAAAATTAAAGATTATTCCACCGAGGGCGACCCCACCCATAAAAAGCTCGGAGTCCTGATACCCCATCAGATGCATATCAACCATTCCCAACAAAGGAATAGTGAGATTTGTTAAAATATTGGGAAGAGCCAGGCGGAGGATTTCACGGTTCATCGATTATTTTTTCCAGAAGGCCGGGTAAAAAACAACCAGAGCAGAAAACATCTCAAGTCGGCCCACCAGCATGTTCCATGATAAAAACCATTTACCACTATTTGAGAGAAATGCGTAGTTTTCGCTTGGCCCAACGTCACCAAATCCAGGGCCAATATTCATAAGTGTGGCAATGACCGAGCTGATAGCGGTAACCCCGTCTATGGGATCTGTCATCACCATGACAAAACCACCGACAAGAACGAGAAAAATATTCACAATAAAATAGCAGATCGAAAGATCTACAATGGAGGCTTCCACCGGACGATTGTTCAGCCGAATCGCAGTCACAGACATGGGCTGCAGAAAGATTTTTTTTATGGTGACATACATATATTTTATAATAATCACATAGTGCACTATCTTAATACCACTGGTGGTGGAACCGGCACAGGCCCCGACAAAGCAGGCACCAAGAAGGAGGATCTGGGCCTGATGGGACCATAGTTCATAATCGGTTGTGGTAAAGCCGGTCGTTGTCAATATGGAGACAACCTGAAATGTGCCATAACGAAGACTTTGCATAAAGCCGTCATAGGTACCATTGGCCCAGAGGAGCAGGGAAACGGCACCACAGAAAAATGCGAGGAAACCAAGGTACCAGCGGAACTCAGTGTTATCTCGAATCCCCTGCCACTCTCCTTTAACAAAGAGATAAAAGAGAACGAAGGTCATGCCGCCAAAAATCATAAAAACTATGGTCACCCAGTCAAAAAAACTGGAGTTATAATAGCCAAGACTGTCGTTCATGGTGGAATATCCTGACGTCGAAACGGTGCCAAAAGAGTGGCAGAGCGCATCAAAAAGAGACATCCCACTCAACCACAAAAGCAGGGTCTGTGTTGCATTCAAAGTCAGGTAGATGGACCAGAGCCAGAGCATGGTATCTTTATTTCTGGCCAGGAATTTATCCTTGGTAATAACCTGACCGGGGCTCGATTCCGCCCGGAAAATCCGTACGCCGCCCATGCCGTGGGGTAAAAATATCAGGGTCAACGTAAGAAATCCCATGCCGCCAAGAAGGTGGGTTTCGCTCCGCCAGAACAGGAGTCCATGGGGCACTACCTCGATATCTGTGAGAATGGTGGCTCCGGTGGTGGTGTAACCCGACATCATCTCAAAAAAGGCATCGGTAAAAGAGGGAATGGTTCCGTGAATAATAAAAGGCAGCGTCGAAAACGCAGAAATAATTACCCAGCCAAAAGCCGCAATAAACAGACCTTCCCTTATATCAAGTTGAATATTATTGCGAAATAACAGCTTCAGAGGAATACCAATGGAAACAATAATCAGTGCTGAAATGCAGAGGGCAACAAGATCATCTTCACCGTAGATGAGTGAGCAGAATATCGGCAGGAGCATCGAACTGCCCGTGACGATCAGCAGTGTTCCAAAAACATTGGCAATAGATGGGTAATTCATAGAGAGGCTTAGCCGAGTTGCACAATATCCTGTTGCATCAGTTCGATAACCTTCACCGGATCTTCTGCCTTGGTGATGGGTCGACCAACAACCACATGACTGGCTCCATTTTTTATGGCCATTCCAGCCGTTACCACTCTCTGTTGATCATCGGTTGAATCGCTGATATTGGCGCCGGGCCTAATACCAGGTGTGACAATCAAGAGTTTTTCCCCCAGCTCCTTGCGCATTTTTTCTGCCTCAAGTCCTGAAGAAACCACTCCGTCGCAACCCAGCTTCAACGCCCTTTTGGCGCGGTACAGCACAAGATCCGCCACAGACTGTGTCATGCCCATGGCCCGCATATCCTCTTCACCAAAGCTGGTAAGCACAGTTACGGCCAGCAGTTTCATGTCGCCTCTTGCGGAAACGGCTGCCCGGATTATCGGATCATTGCCGTGGATTGTGGCTAGACTCACCCCGCGATTATTCACCTGCTCCACGGCAAGTCGTACTGTTTCCGGGATGTCAAAAAATTTCAAATCAAGCATCACTTTATGACCACGATCAACAATCCAGTCCACCGTTTCAAACCAGCTTGCCATAAAAAGCTGCAAACCCACTTTATAAAATGAACAGTGTGACTCACATTTTTTTACCATGTTTTTAGCCTGCTCCGGGCTGTCAACATCAAGGGCCACTATAATTTTTTCCTTTAACAGTATTGGCTGGTTACTCATCTTTCTCCACTTACTTTTGATGACGTCTGTTGCACATGTTTTACCAACTATACGCTGGAATTGGACTGTGCGCAATTATCAATTCCTGAATGAACACTACGGGGTACTTTTGATTTCTGCCAGTTCTGCTAAAATTTCTACGCACTGCTGCTCGATGGAAGCTTCATCTTTAACCTGACTTACCAGGGAAAAGAGCGTGGAAAATGTATCGCGGTGAGCCATCAACTGCTCACTTTGCTTGCGAGCATCCAGCCAGAACAGCAGATCTTTTCGACCAGAACGACATTCTTTTTCGAGACTTTCCAACCATTTTTCAACAGCGATCGGCCTGAAGACGGCTGCCCCCGTAACACTATCCTGCAACCTGGCAACTCCACCTGCTACTCGTTTTTTTTCTTTTAACGGGGGAGGCGGCGAAGATGTTTTCATCGGTGCTAAAAAATTGTTCTCGGCGTCCGACGATAGTGATTCAACAGGGGCTGCAGGAGAGGGTGCCTCCATCTTTTCATCCATCTGCTGCAACATCTGCGGCTTGCTAATTACCTGTTCTTCGAAAGAACTGCCGGGAGGGTTATGAATATTCAAAAAGACCACAATACTTGCGGCTGCGGCCAGGGCAGAGCCGATATAGCTGAGTTTTTTCGGCAGACTCAGACGATATATTCGCCCACGTTTTTTATTTTTTTGCGCACTGGTTTTTAATAAAACCCATTCTTTGTAACATGTGTCACAGCTTTGCAAATGCTGCCACCTGCGTGTTAACTCATCAGCCGAATACCCGTTTTCGACCAATATTGCCATTTCTTCAGCAGTAAAACATGCATCAGTTTTATCCTTTTCTGCAGCAAGTAGAGACAGAAGCGCGGTGGCCTTATCCATCTTTTTCTTTTCACTATTATGCTGATCAGATTTCATTTCACCCACCACATTCGATTCCGGAGAAGCTTTTCTTACTTTCAATAGACGGACACCGAGTCAAAGAGTGTCATTTAAGAAACAACAACAACTCGTCATCCAACCCCACCCGCTCAAACTCTTCTTTTAACCGTTGCATAAGTCTGCGCATTTTTCCATGTGCCTGAAAACGAGTTAAACCGAGCATTTTTCCGGCCTCAGTAACGTTAAGATCATCCTGAAAACAAAGTTTTAACAGTAATTGTTCTTCTGAAGAGAGATGAATTTTTAACGCTTTGAATTTTTTCTGAAATACGGATGAAATTTCAATATCATCCACACTGAAGATAAGCTGGCAAACCATTGAAAAGAGCTTCTTTTTTTCTTCCTCCTCAGTCCCACGTCCCTCTACACTTGTATCAGTACTGTACACCATCCCCTCTTCATAGGTGACTTCAATCCCCTGGCTTTTCCCACAAGCCGGGATTTTTGCCAACAACTGATATGCTGCGTCTTCGACTTCTTTTTTAATTGCCTGCACATGGCGCTGCAATACAACTTCAACGGCTTCAATCGGGCGTAATCGTTCCAGGCAGAGAGCTGTAAAAAGTTTTTCCCAGATGCCACCAAGGCTTTTCACCCATAAAGGAGGACGAACCCGGCCAAAGCGCTTTCGAGCAAAATCTTCGAGCAGACGCGCCGTAAGTGTCATAACAAAAGAAGAAAAAGATGACCTGCCAGCAAAAACTGTAACCCGACGCCAATCATCAGCAGACAGACCGTCCATAACGGCGAGTGCCGCCTCTTCGGCAAGCGTACCCTCACCAAATCTGCGCACCGCCATTTTATTAATGGAATGCCAATGGGCAAGTGTTTTTTCTTTCCAGTCAGTCACAGCCATCCCGTATTTTTTTTCGACACAATTCTCAACGCGATCCGTCTCACAATATAGTTACGACCAAATCCACCAAGAATCGTAACTATTCAGAGCACCTCATCTTCGTCCATTCTGGCCTTCTCGAGTAATACAAATACGCTTCGAAGTCCCGAATAAACGAATATAAAGCACTCTGAACAGTTACATCTCGTGCTTTCACAGCATTATTTGCCGTATGCTGAATAGTTACCAAGAATCTACAGAAAAAAGGAGCCATCATGAAACATGTATCCACAAAACACTCTTTAGCCATCCTCGCAGCAACACTTATCCTGCTGAACGGTTGCAACAGCTCTCAAATTGCAGAATTGGGTGAACAAGACAGCAGTACAGCAGAAAACCTGCAAAAGCCCGTAAATAAAAAAGGGGCAAATACACCTATCTCACCCATACAGCTCATTTCACCTTCGAAAAGCGAGAAAAAACGTACCCAAATTGCCAAAATGTCAGCGGTCGCAGGTATGTTTGTTCAACCAGCAATGGAGCAGGATATCCAGCCACCCCCCTATCCCGTTTTCAACCGCGAATCCTATAACGCGTTAAACGAAAATCCGTTTATTACCACCAGTAATGATCCCCTTTCAACATTTTCCATTGATGTGGATACCGCATCGTATGCCAATGTTCGACGATTTCTCAATAGCGGCCAGTTGCCACCTCCAGGAGCCGTTCGCATTGAAGAGATGATCAACTATTTTTCCTATAGCTACCAGCAACCAAAAAGTGGCTCAATTGCTCTTACAACCGAGCTTGGCCCCTGCCCATGGCAGCCGGAAAATAAACTTGTTCGCATTGGCCTCAAGGCAAAAGATATCGACACCAAAAATCTACCACCATCAAACCTTGTTTTTCTAATCGATGTATCCGGTTCCATGAGCCATTCCAACAAGCTGCCACTTTTAAAAAAATCCATGCTGATGTTGGTCGATCAGCTCACTACCCGTGATAGAATTGCCATTGTGGTCTATGCAGGCTCTGATAGAATCGTTCTCGAACCTACGGCTGGTAATAGCAAAGAGACAATCAAAAAAGCTATTAACAATCTCACTTCAGCCGGTTCCACCCACGCTTCCAGCGGTATTACCACCGCCTATAAACTGGCCCGTCAGGTCTTTATGCCAAAAGGAAATAACCGCATTATTCTGGCCTCCGATGGGGATTTCAATGTTGGGGTCACCAGCCGGGACGAGCTGGAGCAACTCATCACAAAAGAAAGAGAATCCGGGATCTACCTGACGGTTCTCGGTTTTGGCATGGGTAACTATCATGATGATACCATGGAGATCCTTGCCGACAAGGGAAATGGCAATTACAGCTATATTGACTCCCTGCTCGAAGCCCAACTTTAAAATCGTAAAATAAATAATTGTGTGTTTACTGATAGTTACTGAGTGTCCAGGTAACTTCTCCAAAAGTGTTGGTAAAGTCCATTCTAACCGTCGCATAGCATCTTACGAAAATCTTTAACCAGTG
>CAMZKN010000218.1 GCA_947311315.1 uncultured Desulfobulbaceae bacterium
CTCACTTCAATAAAAGCTATGTATGGCCTTCCACTGGTTAAAGATTTTCGTAAGATGCTATGCGACGGTTAGAATGGACTTTACCAACACTTTTGGAGAAGTTACGATTTACCAACCCATACATTTGACAACAACATCGCCAAAGGTGTAACCGGCAGAGTTGCAATCGGCAAAGAAGACCAGGCAAAAAATTTCTGCATGCGGGTCTTTACCCTTGAACCCGGCGGTTTCACCCCACGACACGCCCATGAATGGGAACATGAAATTTTTGTCCATTCCGGCATTGGCAAAGTCTTCCAGAACGGTGAATGGAGGGAGGTAACCAGCGGTACCGTGGTATTCATCCCCGGCAATGAAGAACACCAGTTTATGAACGGAGGGGGAGATGACTTTGTCTTTATCTGCCTGATTCCGTCAGGGGTAGACGAAATCTAACACTTCACTCTCACTCGGAGATCAGACAGATCAAAGAGTGAGTGCAGCAGTAATATCGTCGCTCCACGCCCTGACCAGCGGGGCTTCTTTTTTACCAACCCACCCGTTTTTAATCATTTCGTCGTAACAGGCAATAAGGTTCTGGCAGAGATAATCTTCTCCTGCCCGAAGGTCGAGATCCATCAACGCAGCGGCAATTTTGCTATTATTCAAGTAGCCTGGGATTTCATCTTCAAAATCTTTTAAAAGATTGTGGTCATTCCTGTCCTGCCATACCGTCGGTTCATGGTAGAGAACACTCCACTCGTTTACCCATGCTATTCTCTGGGCAATGAAACTTCTCCATATATCAGTCATTCGAAAACTGCAGTAAGACGGCAGGTACAGCAGAGGCATAGCCTCTTTAAACCAAAAGGTATTCTGGCTGTTAAAAGGAGACCAGGCATTGTACCCAAGGGCAATATTGAGATCTTTTTTAAATGTAATGGGCAGTGGATATGTTAAACGGTAGACGGCATCAACATCGGGATTCCTATCTGCCAGCCCCTGCTGAATAGGACAATGAACCTCCTGTTGCTTAAAGTGGCTGAGACCTTTGCTCTTTCTGTGGAATTCTTCCAACGGCAGCCCTCTGGGCCAGATTGGATCTTCCGAAAAATGATGATAGATATTCACCCAGCCCTGATCCTTTATATCATAGGCCAGAATCGATCTGTTACGATGGTCAAAATTCCAAAATCCTTCCAGTGGTAAATTATCATCATCAGTCTCTATGATTGTATCTGCGCCACCCTCTATGGCCAGCAGGTATCCGAGATTTTTTCTCGCATAATGTCTGGTCGGAACCAAAGGAGCGAGGGCAAAAGATAGTGATGCCTGCCGATCTATACTCCAGAAATCACAATCATCTATATGGAAATTATCGGGGCTTTTAGTATCACCAATCACAATAAAAGGAATATTCTGCTGTGCACAGGACTTTGAATATTCCTGCAATATAGCAGAGTCTGGCCCGGCAATGGAGGTGATCACAAGAGATGTTTTATTCATTTTTTTCTCACATAGTCAAAATGTATTTACACTACCAGGACAACCTCAAAGAGACGGAGCGTTACCTTGCAGGCGTATTTTAAAATAGTGAAGCAGTGTTTTGTAGGCATTTTTTATGGAGGAGGATGAGACACGAGGCGACGGTGACTGATAATGAATAGGAACCTCAACAATTCCCCTTTTCCTTAAAAGATACCGCAGTTCCGTCTGATAAAAATGGCCCGTAGACTTCAGGGGATAGTTCAGAATCTGACCAATGACTACGCGATGAAAACCCTGATATCCGGAAGTCATATCTTTTAATGAAGTTCCAAGTAATATATTAGCAAGAATGGTACTGTTTCTGGAAAGGGCTCTTCGCTTAAAGGGGCTGTTTCCCATACTGCCACCATTAATAAACCTGCTACCAAAGGCACACTCATTCCCCTCATTCAACCGTCGCAGAAACGTCGGCAAAGCATGTGGGTCATGGGACATACCCGCATCCATCTCAATAATGATTTCATGCCCGGAATCATACGCCACCCTGAAACCCTTCAGGTAGGCATCAACCACGGATCTATTTTCCGGAGCCCAGATTACGACAAACCTGGAATCCTTTTCGGCAAGTATATTGGCAAGTTTCAACGTGTTATCTTTGGTTACTTCATCCAATACCATGTATACCTTACCGGAACCCAGTACATCAAAAATACCCGACAGGCTTGAAGTGAAATGCTCAAAGCTCGCGGCTTCATTTGCCATAGGAGTAACAACAGCCCAATCTTTATAAAGATACATATTCAACCAACATTTCAGTAGTGATGACACTAACCATAAGCCAACAATAAGCCGAGTTGCAAAAATCCGGCAGACAACCAGACTACCGACAATTTGCGATGGAATTTACAACTCCAGCATACAATAGAGCCCAACACGCCAACAATCAAAAGTGGCGGAAAATGCCATGTTATTCCGGCATTTCCAGCAACAGGCCCGTACGAGGCAAACGCCAGAATAATAATATTAAGCAAACACATCCAACCAAATTGATTAAACCACATATCAGATCGAAAAGGTTGGCGCGTTTCTTCTGAAATCAACTTTCTGGAGGCAAATACTACGATCAGCGCAAAAAGAAAATATAAAATCACAGAAGGTAACAGGTAAGACGATGAAAATTTGAGCCAGGCAGAAACAGAATCGGAACTGTTCACATCGTAATGTGCAAAAAGATCAATAAATTTCGACAGATTAAACATATTCAGAGTTCTTTCAGTACGTACACCAAGTTGATCCACAAACGGAATCTGCTGAAAGAACTGAACAACAGAAAGCCATACACTTTCCGGTACGTAGTTATTATCAAGAAAGTGGACACTCAACAACCTGTGCGAACTGACATGCCATATATTTTTGAGAAACCAGTTCCAGGGGAAAAAAACGACGCAAGTCGAAACTGTAACTGAGACAAACAGTAAGGGCAGTTTTTTCAGCGACACCGTTTCACAGGTCTTATACGTGACAAAAAGTAACCACAACGTCAAAACCGGCAACACAAGGGCATTACCACCATGGTAATTTTTGGCAAGACCAAACAGAATTCCAGCCCAAACCCAACGCATAACCGCTTGCGGACGATCCCTGATAATATAAATTCCAGCTAGTGTCAGCGCAGCACCGGTTAATTTGAACCATCCTATCATGGCCAAAACCCAGAACACAGGAGTGGTACCGATAAAAAAGATTGCTGCGTAGGCCAGTTTTAAATCATAGGATTGCAGCCAGGCAAAGAGCATACAGAGCAACAGTGCATTACAGAGCAAAAAATATACCGCATACGGAAAATATTTCCCGGCCAGTTCATCCCCCAAAAAAGGTTTTAAAAAGAGGATAATAGAGGCATATCCCAGCCCAGGAAGAATTTCTCTATCCTGGGGCATAAAAAGTAACTTTTTATGCGCCTCGTCACCATAATATTTTTTAAAATCGCTTTCTAAAACTGATTTACTATTGTCAAACTGAAAGACAGAATCATGTGCCGTAAAGGCATGAAAGGTGTGTTCCCGGCTAAGATGTCCCTGGTGGATATTTGAAACGGCGGAAGGATACAGAAAACTCATTGCGACAAAGACTATAAACAATATACTGAACAACACGTTAAGATCTGAAATACTCCTGTTATATATCAGCCGGCAACTAGATTTCCATGTATGCTTTCTGGATTTGCACGCCATGAAAACGGCCAAGGTTGCAAATCCTGCCACAGGAAGAAAAAGCATTTCAACCTGAAAAATTCTCACAATCAGCAGTCCAAACAGGTTAATCATTAAAGAATACAAAAAACCTGATATCGGTAGTGGCAGAACGTTGAATTTTGGATTGGATGAAGCGATAATCAGCCCGGGAAAAAACATAGCGACGGCAACACCCAGGCAGATCAGCAGACCACCCGCCGGAAAATCGAAAAACGTTGCGGGCTTCAGTGTAATTGATGTAATTGGAATTCCGGGTAACGCTCCGACGTACTTAATCTCCAGTACAACAGCTCTTTTGATATGATCACGATATAAAGGAATACGGTATACGTGATTGTCAGGCCTGAGCGGAAGCCACCTATTGCTCTTAATATCAAGAGAATCCTCCATCTCCATGCCATCAGGAGAAGGAACAGCTGCAACCCGAAAAAACAGATCATTTCTAAAGAGTTCAGCCGAGGGATCAATCATAATTTCCAGAACACCTGTTTTAACAGATGTTGGGAAAACAACTGCCACCGCGGCACTGCCGCTGTGGCCTTTAAACAGAACAATTGGCAAAGCTCCATTTTTCTCTGGGGCAAAGGCAGTGTTTTTAAAACGTAAAATTTGCTCTGCACCAAGAGGTATCTCCTGTTGCAGATTGGCACGCAGATTCTTATATGCAGACCATACAGAAATTGCGAGACCAACGGCAAATAGCAGACAAACCCATTGATAACAATGGTGCAAAGAGATCCTGTAAAAATATTTCATTGGGCAGAAGTATGCAGAGTTCCGAATTAAAAGATTCAGTTTCAACTTAGTGCCCAAATGGAAAATAGTCAAAGGATAAGTAAATTGTATCGGTGCGAGCTTTGTACGGTAGGAAAAGTACTGTTGAAATATCGAGAAAGCTCAACATACAAGCCGCTATTGAACTTTCTCTGTCTGCAAAATTGAACCGCTGAAGAGTCTTTACTGTTACTGGCGATAGTCCAATAATTTTTTCTTCAGGCTTGAGGTGACGGGTTCTTTGCCAAGCCAGATTCTCAAAAGAGCATCGTTAAAATCCCTCCCTCCGATAACTCCCTTTTCAACACCTGCAATAGTGACTGTGGTACCTGTAGTCGGCGTATATGCGAGGGTTACCACATCGCCTTTTTTTACAGTAACAAAAAAAGAATTGAACTGATCAATTCTCTCCTGCAGTCCGGGTAATTCATCAGCCCCAGTGTTGTCGGCAAATCCTTCATTCCAGGCATCAACCAGCTTTTCCTTACTCACTTCACTATAGAGAAAATGCATGACAATCTGTTTGGCTCCATTATCCGCGACCACGACCTCAGCCGAAGATGATGGATGCTGCATGTACAACTCTGCAATATATATATCAAAGAAGAATTTCGTTCTGACTCCAGCGCCATTCAAAATAAGCGTCGTACCATCTGCCGTTTTGACAGTTTCCTGCACCATCACTCCGGCAATTTCTTTTGCATGCACCGGCAAACCAACCAACAAGAGACAAAAAACAATTACGATACGCATGACTGTGCTCCTTTTCTTAAGAATACCTGAAATTGAAAGAGACTCCAACCAACTTAAACTTATCATACATTGTCATTACGGAAACGTAAACGTAATAGTTAGCAATCAAAGGAATCGTACTTCTGAATCATTCGCACTTGTACTTCCCGATAAGACGTCAGTACCTTACTCCGTAAAAGCTGTAACTCTTTACAGTACCCCTTTAAGGGCATAAACTCCGACTCCAAGGTACTTACTAGTGCTGCCTATTACCCATAAAAAGGAGCTGTACATGTCAGTTCTCTTCGTCCAGCAACGCAAAACCCAGACACATATATTGAAACTCATGGTAACC
>CAMZKN010000219.1 GCA_947311315.1 uncultured Desulfobulbaceae bacterium
ACAAAAACAACTCACTTCAATAAAAGCTATGTATGGCCTTCCACTGGTTAAAGATTTTCGTAAGATGCTATGCGACGGTTAGAATGGACTTTACCAACACTTTTGGAGAAGTTACATATTGTGCAGCAGTCGCTGCCAGAAGTGCACTCTCAGACTGCACATATTTCAAATCGACCAGCTCCTCGCGACAATGGTTAATAATATCTTTTGCTGACTCAGGCGTTGTTTCAAGGTGAAACTGTAACCCAATCACTGATTTTCCATACTGAAACGCCTGATATTCACAGCCCCGGCTGCGGGCTAGATGAACTGCGCCCTTTGGTAGATCAAATGTTTCTCCATGCCAGTGGAAAACGTCAATGGCCGAGGGAAAGGTAAACAGATTATCACCACTAGTCACACATCCTTCAACCTGGAACCACCCTATCTCACTGTATTTATTTTGATATATTCGTGCGCCCAAAGAACTGGCAATGATTTGTGCACCCAGACAAATCCCAAGAACCGGGATATCCGCAGAGATGGTCTGTTGAACAAATTCTTTTTCCTGGATCAACCAGGGATAGAGTTTTTCATCATTGACGCTCATCGGCCCACCCATCACAATAAGCAAATCAATATCTGATGGGTCAGGGAGAAAAGAAGATTCAAAAAATTTTGTGGCAGAAAGTGCATAACCGGTTGTTTTCAACCATGGTTTAATAGCACCAAGACCCTCAAATGGTACATGTTGTAGAAAGTGGGCTCGCATATTTTTTCCTTTAGTCGCAATTTTTTTTAAGCAAAGCTATCACTCTTTGATTGTGTCCAGCCAACGACGGGCAGCTTCACTGACACCATTTTCATTATTGTAGGCAACGGTGCTAAAATCAATCAACATTGTCGAAGGACTGTTTGCTACAACAAAACTGTATCCAGCCCAATGGAGTAAATCTTCATCATTATAATCATTGCCAACCGCACATACATTTTCCCTACTTAACCCAATGTTGTCAATCAGCCACTGCACAGCCATACTTTTAGACACCATCGGGGGAAATATTTCAATCCAGACCGATTCACCATCGAGCGGTGATGTTGCCTTGATCACACTGAATTGCGTAAGGTACTGTGCAACCATTGCCGCAATATCATGACCTTTTGCCCTTGGCACAATACAGAGCACCTCCGTCGCCCCGCTCATTCCCTTTTCTAATTCTTTGGAAAAGGGTCGTGCAAATGCGCTATAAATTTTCAGCCGTCTGTGAAAATCGTCGTTTTCATGGCCGTGGGAACTGTAGAGAAAATACTTGGTATCCGGTACAGGCTGGTGAACCATGAAATTGAGGGATAAACTGTTCAAATATTGCGTAATAACCAGAACATCTTCCTGCTGAAGAGAAAAACTTTTCAACAACCTTTTCGTCGGATACATCATGATACCTGCACCGGTGGAAAAAATCACATAATCAACAGGCAGAGAAGGAGATCCACCCGAGAACCCCAGGCTCTCTAAGAGCGAAAAAAAAGAATAGTCCGATCTGCCGGTTGCGATAACAGTCAAAAAACCACTCTTTTGTAAATGGGATAGAGTTCTCAGGTCAATATCACTGATTGTTTTGTTGTCTGTTAATAAGGTTCCATCTAAGTCTGTAACAAACAATCCCCGAATATTCCCCACGATATTTCCCTACATCAATGATTTTGTATAGTTGACACTAATACCCTTTAAAGCCTATCGTACGAATCTGTTGATTTAATAGGATTTTCGTTCGAGGTCAAGGCATACGAAAGCTTTAAACACAGATATATGGTTGATATGCCTAAGATATAACTTTTCACATGACACAGAGACCAGGCAAAATTACATAAAATCAACGGTAATAAAATTTTCTCGTCTCATATCGCTGGCAATGGTCTTCAACAACAACCACCACTTTTCTAACAATAAAATTTCCCTGTAAATCTATCTGCCACGGCCCACGAGCATTTGCCGATGGAAGGCGGAAATGTATGCGGTCAAAAGTATAACGCTGGTAGCGGTGAAACGATTGGGGGTTACCGTCCACCCGATATCTCGGTGTCCAGCGTTGGCCAATGCGTAACCTGGCGCTTCCTCTTCCTTTTTTGCTTTTGGCAATCAGTACAACTTTTCGCAGATCAACATTACCAAGTTCTGCCCATGGATATTGTGCTTTCAACGTTTTCTTTAAAAGAAGAGTAGTTATCTCTCCCCTGTGCGCCCGGATATGGCTATCGCGAAAATCCAGTACATATTTTGTCCGTGCTGCATATGCCCCCACAGGCTGTAAGCAGATAACCATAAAAGCTATCAATAAAGCCAAATACATACCATTTTTTTCAAATTTTTCTTTTAATCCGATTATATTTCTTTTTTTGCTGTTTTTCATCATCCACCTCACTGTTTTATTTTGACAGGATTTAGTCCTCTCTTCTGGCTATAATCCTACGCAGGAAAAAACAGTATGTCAGTGGACAACGACCGACATCCCTTGCATTCATAGAGATGTCGACCCGATGTCGATTTGTGAAAATGTTACAAACCTACTGATTGTCAGAGGCTGTGGGATTTTGTTCAAGCTGTCCGGCAAGGCCACTGAAGCGCTCAATATTGCGGGACAATGCATTTCTGAAGATATCAGGTTGTGCCACGATTTTTACATTTGTCCTGGCTCTGGTAACAGCTGTGTAAATAAGCTCCCGACTGAGTATTTTATTATCTTCTTCGGGCAGGACAACAATCACTTCATCAAATTCAGACCCCTGGCTTTTGTGTACGGTCATAGCAAAAACTGTTTCACATCGCGGCAGTCTGTGGGGTGAATAAGCCCGCATGCTTCCATCACCTCTTTCAAACCAGACCTTAAAACCACCATCTTTCTCGTCGGGCAAACAGATCCCGATATCTCCATTATAAAGATCAAGACTGTAATCATTGCGGGTCACCAGAACAGGTCTGCCGGGATACCAGTTATCGTGGCGACAATCATAGCCTCGCCTTGTAAGGGAAAGCTCAACACTGTGGTTCATCCCTTCCACTCCCATTCTGCCAAAATGCACACCGCATAGAATCTGGAAACTGTTGAAAAGTTGAAAAAGATCCTTGAGCCCCTGCTCCCTGGTATTGACAGCGACTTGCATATATTCCACATAACGCATGCCGACGTAGGGTATCAGATCCTCTTCGAGCAGAGAAATATTGTCCTTAGCAGGATCCTGCAACAAAGACCAGGCTGAAGTTGAGTCACCCTTGTTTATACTTTCGGCAAGTTGCTTGATCCTACCGTCAAAACGATAGGTTTTTTGTAATTCAACAGTATTGACAGGCAGACTTGCGATCAGGTCGACAAGCACCGCGCCCGACTCCACAGACGCCAACTGGTCTTTATCCCCAAGTAAAATCAAGCGTGCATCCTGCTTCAGTCCATCGACAAATTTGCTCATCAGGGCCAGATCCACCATGGATGCTTCGTCCACAACGACCACATCCCAAGCCATCGGGTTTTCATGGTTGTGCCGAAATTGTGGTGAATTTCTACGAACCCCCAATAATCTGTGCAGAGTTTTCGCGTCGACGGGCATCGCCTTTTTTATCTCTGCCGGCAAGGCCATTGTTTCAATACTCTTAACAATCGATTCCCGAAGTCGCATTGCAGCTTTACCTGTAGGCGCAGCCAATGCTATTTTCAGCTCGAGGCCAACCTTCTTTAGCAACATGGTAATTATTTTCACGACTGTAGTTGTCTTGCCTGTTCCCGGACCACCGGAAATAATTGTCAACGACTGGGTCAATGCAACTTTTACCGCTTCCTGCTGCCAGTCTGTTTCACTACCATTGCCTGTTTCTCTCTTTTTGAGGAACTCATTTTTCAGTTCGATGTGAGTCACTTTCGCTGCCAATGCGCTAATCTGCCTTGCCAGCCGCGTCTCATAATTAAAATACCTGTGCAGGTACAACATATCATTGAAGATCACCAGCGGACTTTTATCTCCTTTGGAAACCAGATCTGTTGAGAGGAGAAGTTTACTGTCCTCCGCTGTTACAGGCAGGCAGCTATGACCGCTGGCCATTGCTGAAGATAGCGTCAAGATCAGATCTTTGAACCTTTCTCGGCCCTCTCCCTCAAACCCCGCACGACTAGTCAAAAAATCAGCAAAATGGATATCCAGCAGTGAATGCGGTTCAATCATCACCTTCTCCCCGCATAGCAGAATCGAGTTTTTTCAAAGTCCGGTAATCCGGCAGAGAAAAATAAACGCCACTCCCTGGATAAAGCGGAGACATCCCACGTAAAAACAGATACATCACCCCGCCAAAATGTCGCTGATATTCATATTTTGGTATCATATTCTGCAGGTGGCGGTGGAGCACAAGAGTATATATCCAGTACTGCAATCCATAATTGTGCGACTGCATAGCAGCCACAAGCCGATCCTGCCCATAATCCACCATCGACTCACCAAGGTAATTCGTCTTGTAGTCAAAAATATAGTATTTGTCCTCATGCTGACAAACAAGATCAGCAAAACCGGTGAGATATCCCTCCATCACTCGAAGGGAAAGGGGTGTAACAGTTGGCTCATCTACAAGAATATCGTTTATCAAACCCGTTTCCAGTCGACCGAGGCGGAAATAAAAATCCATCTCTTTTAAGCATTTTTCCTCGGCCAGTTCCACCAGTGAAAAACTTTTTCCATGCGTGAACAACACCGTTGTCAGAACATTTTTGAGCAGTTTTTCTATATCCACCGGATCGGCAACAATACCATAGCGATTACATTTCTCAGTGAGCACATCCCGATATTCCTCCCCCCTGGAAATCCTGGAAAAAGCAACGGATTCCAATATATCATGAATAACATTACCAAACCCGGGCCCTGCGGGAAGACCAGTGACAGCAATAGAGGCAGAACCTCCCTTATTTTTCTGTAGAGGAACGTTGTCATGCTCATATTCACTGAGCGCTGCCATTGCAGAATAACTCGACATCTGCCAGTTCGTATGCAGGGAACGTCCAGATTCCGGCAGGGCACGCAGCTTTTTTAGCGGCGTAGTGTCAACGGGTTGTCGCGGATATTCCTCCGCGGAGATTTCCAAAACCTCAACAGAATTCTGCTTTTTTAACTTCCCAAAGCATTTTTCTTGTTCTTCGCTCTCAACATACCCTTCAGGAAAAAGGAGATAACCAAGAGATGACTGGAAAGCATCGGCCACAATTCCAGAAGGTTTTACATCCGCCCATAAAATGTAGCAGCGTACAGCTGCCCGGGTCAGAGCAACGTAAAGTAACCGCATTTCTTCGGCCATTTCTTCTTCTATCGCCAGCAGGCGACGTGCATCAAAATTGTGGGAACCCAGATCAACAACCAGCTGCTGAGTATCGGTATGACAGCTAATCTGATATTTTTCATTTTTCAAACGATTGATGCGGTACCAGAGATAGGGACAAAACACTACAGGGTATTCCAGCCCCTTTGAACCATGCATTGTTATGATCCGAACCGCTTCCTCATCACTTTCAAGCAGTAATTCACTGTTATCATTTTTACTATCATCCTGCATCATCTGCTCAATCCATTGCAGGGTCTGGCTCAACCCGAAATTCTCATCATTTTCCTGTTGCCCAATGAGTTCCTGCAGATGAAGAATATTGGCAATACTTCTTTCGGCAAACTTTTGTCCTGCAAGCGTGACAAAAACATTCTCCCGGTCAAGCAATTTTTTTATCATTACCAGAAAACCACGTTCCTGCCAGGTGCGATTATATTCAAAAAAACGGTTATGCCAGTCACTTAACAGCGCTTCGTCCTGCCATATTTGCTGAAGATCATTGCCTGTCAGCCCAAACCAGGAGATAGTCATGGCACTCTTGATTCGCATTGTTTCCTGCACCATTGCCACTGCCTGGATAAGCATATACATCTCGCGACACTCAAGAGTCTCAAAAACAGAACTGTTACTGCCAACGACAGCAGAAATACCGGACTCTATCAGCGCCTGTTTATACATCCGTGCCTGGGATCGACTGCGAACCAGAATTGCAATTTCACTTGGTTTTAAAGAACGTTTGTCATTTTTTTGCTGCAAAACAGCAGGATCTTCATGGTTGAGCAGACGACCGATCTCATACACAATAAAATTCATCAATCCGGTTGCAGCTTTTCCTGATGACCAGCGTCCTTTTTTGTCTTCTGCATTGACTTGCAAAGAACAGTACACCATTGCTGCAAGTGATTCTCCTGCCAGGAAGAGGTTGGAGTCAGCACCGGCAACACCGCATTTAACCTCGTGATAATCAAGGATCTCTTCTCCCAGCCGAAACGGATTTCTGTGTGTTGAGAAGAGATGATTTACCTCCTGCACAAGAGCTGGGTGTGAGCGATAGTTTTTTTCAAGAGTGAGAAGTTTTTGGGCTGATTCTCTTGCCGTAAAATAAGAGTGAATATCGGCCCCCCGAAACCTGTAGATCGCCTGTTTGGGGTCACCGATTAGATAAAGGTAATGTGCACCTCCGCCAAAAAGTGTGGAAAAAATATGATATTGCGCAGCATCAGTATCCTGAAATTCATCAATCAAAGCCATACTATAACGGGCCGAAAGAACATCTATAAGTGATCGCCCCCTCGCGCCATCCAGTGCCCCGGCAAGTTGCAAAACAAGGTCGTTGAACCCCATGGTACCCTGCCGCTCAAGGCGCAAGCCAACTTCACGGCGAATTTCTTCAGCGAGATGAACACGCACGGCAAGGAGAAAATCCGCAACAGCTGTAAGCAACTCAGCAACAGTAGAATCGGCCAAAGGCCAAGGGAGCAGGAACGTATTTTTCTTCTCCATGCCACGAAACTTTTTGCCGTTCAGTTCTGCCATAAGCCCGGCACGACCGAGAAATTGTATATTTGCAGGTATTTCTACAGAACGGTCAGTAAAAAAACCTTCAATACTCTGCCACCAACTATCAAAAGTACCTGCAACCGATTTTTTGAAACAGTTCTCCTGTATCGCTTCCCGGAAACTGTCATGGAGGCTTGTTCCATTTTCCCTGAACCAGTCCACCATTTGCGCCATTGCGTAATCGAGCTTAACAATTGCACCTTCGATAGATTCTACCGCCGGTTCTATTTGTCCACTCCCGGAAAAAACCTGACTGACACTATTGAGAAGTTCTTCCGGTGTCGAAAACTTTTCAAGCAGAAAACCGCATGGTACCGAGGCAAGGGGATAGATATGCGAACGCCAGAAATCTTCCCCTACCTGGGAGATGATATGTCTGGTATCAGCTACAAGTTCCACATCAAACAGTTGCCCGCTTTCAAGTGCCTGTTCCGTAAGCATTCGCTGACAGAACCCATGGATGGTGAAAATCCCGGCCCTGTCAATATCGAGCAATGCGAGCTGCAAACGAACCAGAGCCTTTTCTCTGTTTTTTACTTGGGCTACCCAGGCTAAAAGAGTGGAATCATCATTTTCAGAAAGGATACCACTGAGCAGATCCCTTGCTTCAACAATCCGGGCGCGGATACGTGATTTTAATTCCTCAGTTGCTGCCCTGGTAAATGTGACAACAAGGATTTTTTCAATGGGAACCGCCAATTCAACCAGAGCACGAAGAACAAGCATCCCAATGGCATAGGTTTTTCCGGTACCGGCACTGGCCTCAACAATATTTACACCTCTGGTCAAGGCAACGCCCGCAGCATCAAAAACTTCGAAGTCTTTTTTACTCTCCATCGCTACTGCTCCAGATAGCTGCAAGAATTGTTTGGCACTGCTGCTCAAACTCTTTGTTAAGAATTTGTTCCGGTTCCTGTGAATTTCCGTAGAGAAGATTCCATTCAGGCTCGTAACCGAGCTCTAGACTCTTCGCCCATGTTTTTATAGCTTTTGCCAGAGGTGTTAATTGAACAGAGCTGCTTTGCATCTGCTTCACATAGGAAAAAGCCGGTTCCACAAAAAACGATGACGGTTCCAAACACCCCCTGGCAAAATGGTCAATCATTGTTTCCAATTGTGGTCCGGCATCAGTTGTTCTGAAGAGGACAGTATCATCTCTCGTTACAACACGGGTGACAGCGCCAGGTAATATCTGCTCAAGTGCAAGCTGGTGCAACCAACCCGCAAGCAGTTCCCTGCCTCGTAAAGCACCATTGCGAAAAAGGAGAACGCCCCTTTCGTAGAGACTGCCTACAGCACCCGAAAGGTGATATTTGCCCAGATCAAGATCAAGAGGCAGATCCGCCAGAGGTTTACCCATGTTCTGGGCACGAATTTTTTCTACCAATGGTGCAAGATCAGCCAAAGATTTTTCAAAGCCGATTCTTCCAGAGTGGCCCAATGCCCACTTCCCATCCTGTTGCATTCTTTTAAGAATGTTATCCGGCCTGTTGTTCAGCTCCCAGGCTATCATAGCCTGCTCCACATGGTATTTATCCAGCCCTGCAACCTGAAAGCACTCGTTGTCCTCAGGAATTTGTTCATAACTGGCCAGTCGGATATTAAGACAATCTTTGACAAACCAGCGCTGGGGGTTGGTAAAATAGCGAAGAAGATCTGCAAAAGAGATGGTTGAAATTTCGTGTGTCAATATCCCATGCCACCAGCGTTTTTCCGGCAGAGGAGGTTGTTGCAATGCATTTGCGGTCTGACAATAATGGTGGTCATAACTAAAAAGTGATGACACCCTCTCTGAAGCAAAATACTTTTTTGAAAAAGGATGTAGAGGATGATGTACAACCATATCTGTAATACCATATCCTTTTGCAAGTGTTTCCAGAAATTCAGTAATCACAACAGAAGGTGGTATCTTTTCATTCGTTCGAATGGAACTCCCCATATAACTGAGATAGAGATGTGATCTCGCAGCAAGAATGGCTTCAAGAAACTGATAACGATCATCACCACGTGGAGAACGATCACCCCAGCGCGTATCATCTCCCATAATATCAAAGGTCGCATGATTATCTCTTTTGGGAAAGACACCGTCGTTGAGTCCCAACAGACACACAATTTTAAATGGGATAGAGCGCATCGGCAACATGGAACAGAAGGTTAACTGCCCACGCAGAAACCCCGAACTTGAACGACTCTCGCTCGCCGTTTGTTCAAACCACTCATACAGCACATCAAAGCTTACCTTCTGTGTGTGAAAACCACTGTTGGACTGGCCAAGATTTAAAATCATGGATCTCAGCCCCAGCAAATCCCTGTCATCACCTGCACCTAGTAGCTGTTCCACATAATCGAGTAAAAGCATCGACCACTGTTCAAGAGAATGCTCCTTTTTGAAATCAAGATGTGCCCGTTCAACGATCTCAAGAAACTGACAGAGACCGCCCAGAGGCAATGCTCCCCTCCCCTCAATATCTGAAAATGGCAGAATATCATCAATAAAAATATCCAAATCAATGGCATACCCCATCAGCAGTCTTTCAAGCCCTGTGCGCCAGCTTGTCTCTGCAAAAGGTGGAAAACCGATCTCTGCGCGTTGCGCCTCAGATAAGCCCCAGCGAATACCGGATGCAACTATCCAGTGCTGAACCGTATCAATATCGCCTGCCGTTAACTGAAAATTAGGGTAAATAACTGGTTGACGTAAGACATCGAGTATTTCACTCCAGCCAAATCGACCACGAAAAAGATGGAAAAAATCGAGAAAAGCACCAAGCATTGCATTGCTTTTCTGTAGACTGCGATCAGCAATGGAATGCTGAATATCATCAAACAATGCTGGAATAAGGGGTGCATACTCCTGGATATCGGGCGCCATGACAATAATATCTCTTAAACCAAGACTTGGATCATTATTGAGAAAACGCAGGATATGATCTTTTAAAACCCCAAGTTCCCGCCATCTGGAATGGCAGGACACAACCTGGATAGAATCGTCGCTGGATCCCCCCGACATAGCCTTTTTTGTTGGCATCTGACCATCGAGAAGGTCGGACTGTAACCGTTGAAGAAGCGTTGCCTGTTCAGGTGATTCTGACTCGATGGGGTCAACAAAGCTTTCAAATTCCATCTGAAAATCAACATTTGCAAGCATCATTTTTTGAAAATCCCGCCCTTGTCGGCCTAGCGTTTCCAGCAATGGATGCGTGTCCTCCGTAAGCATCGTTTCTTTTTCCCGTACTACCCCCTGGCGTAAATCTTCTTTGAGCAGCCTTCGCTTATTGATAAGATCGCCCCAATAGTGGCGACAAGGTGAGAGAACCAGGAGATGAACATCAAGATGACGGGATAAGCCCATCAGAAACTCAAGAAAAATCGGTGGCATGATATGCAGGCCAATCACGGAAATTCTTTTCGGTAGAAGGCAAGAGAACGTATCTTGGGAATTCAGAGCATCAATTAATCGCCTGAACTGTATTCCCCGATGAATCTCTCCTCCCGGTTGAGCCACGAGTCTGCGCCAGATATCTGCCTGCCACGCCTCGTCAGGGTGAGCAACCGCGCTTTTCCCCTCTTCCCAAGCCACAAGCATATCACCTCTCATAACCTGATACTGATCAAAAACATTGGCAAGCTGGCGCGCAAGCTGAAATCGTTTAACATTACTGTTTTCGCCGGACAGATAATAGCGCAACCCTTTGTAGCACTCTTTTGAAATATCTCTCAGCAGCTCGTCCAGTCGCCAGGTAAGAATATTTCGCTGATATCCATCGGGAGTTATGGCAAGATCGAGTTTTTCAGCAATAAAGCCTAAAAAATCAAGAGGAAGGAAAAAGCCAAAATTACAAAAGCTACTGAATCTGTCAGCCAGCGACTGAGAGATCATCCTCTCCATACCCTGACTTTGAATAAGGAAAAGTTCTCTGGCAAAGAGGCTTTGCTCTCTATCGAGGTGTATCACCTCAGAAAGATGGTGCAGCAGATTTTCCGTACGATTGGAGGTATGGAGATAAAACATGACTCTCCTGAAATTTAAACATCTGTTCCATGTAACAAGTTTCTTCCCTTCAACAATTTCTTCCGTTTACAGAAAGAGCGAGTCTATGTATTCTGTTATCTGAAAAACAACCAGAGTAAAGGTAGCCTACTGGACACCTGTTCCCTGCCCGGCGTATTCGTATATTGCATACATAAGGCCGGCAAAAATACCAACTGCAAAAAAGAGGCGGAACCTTCTGTTCCAGGGGACTTTAGCTCCATCGGACATATATTGAAGAAATGCGATAAACACATATGTCACCCCTGCCACATACGGTGCTGTCTGTGCTATCTGCCACAGGGTAGCTTTTAAGGTTGCAACACCATCACCTCCAAGCCGCAAATTAAACAGCAGGTACAATAATGCTGACAGATAAAACGAAACTTTTCCTTTAAGATCTTGCATATGAACTCACTAAATACACTATTATTCCCCGGAACTACTCTACACTCTATTCGACAATTCCCACTCTTTCTATTGTTAAGAAAGATCCACATACTGCAACCGGTTGAAGATGCCCCTGAGACAGCCAGCGCAGAACCATCGGATAATTTCATTAAATCGGGTTTCTGTCAAGTACATACTCCCTGCCCTTTAGGAGAAAGCCGAAAACGATTTCAACATCTCCTAAAGGATATCTCCAGCCGTACAGACGATTACGCAGCACAGCTGAGTGCCTTAACCCTTGCCACTCTATCGAATTCAGGCGAAAAAACTGCACTGTCTGAAAGAGAAATTATTTCCTCAATCAAAACTCCCACGCAACATACGACAGAAATTAAAAAAGATGCAGAAAACGAAGAAAGACTCTGGCAGGCACGGCTCGTTCTATCTATTGGTGAGATTCTCGACAGAGAAGAAGAAGAAATTGCACTGAACCTTGCACGCCTTGAGGATGACGAGGCCAGTCTCTTTCAGCAATTACATGGTGTAAATAATATATCTGACACTGAGGAGAACCCTTTTGCTGAAATCAGTCAGATGAAAGAAAACCTGCGGGTACTCCATCCCGGAAGTATTAAAAACAGATGCAGGGCCTGGAAAATTCTTTTTTCAGAAAGCAGCCAACAAAATTCTGATATTCTTCTCACCACCATTCCGGAAAGCGTTGATCTCCTTCTTGAAGAGTATGAAAAAATATCGGGGAACAGTGCACTGGAGATCGCCACACTTCCCCTGCCCGGTTTTATCGGATGGGAACGGGAAAAAGCGTGCAACACGGCTCTCGATTTCCACACAAAACACAGTACGCTCATTACAGAACTGGAGATGGAACTTTCTGCTGCAAAAAACGGCAAAAATGATTGTCTGCCCAACAAACTGTCAAAGAGTTGGGAAAGTGCACTGGAGCAGGAATTCCCGCAAGAGCAACATGGAAGAATAGCTGCAAAAATTTATCTCTTTCCACAAACCAGTTGCTCTACCCTGCTCCTCAACAGTCCTTCAAGCCCAGGAGGCAACACCATAGTAATAGTTGTCGGCTAAGACGCAATCCCTGTGCTTCTATTTGCAGCAGGTATAGGGATTTATGGTCAACACCGGGCAGGAGGCAGAGCGAACGACTTTGTCGGCAACGCTACCAAACATTATCTTTTCGAGTCCTTTATAACCATGGGTTCCCATGATGATGAGATCTGAACTCATCTCTGCCGCATAATTGACAATCTGCTCAGCCACATCTCCCATAAAGACTTTATAATCCAATTCGCTGACCCCGGCGGATTCGCAAAACTCCCGCATATCGGCGCAAAATGATGCCATCTTTACTTCGGCGCTTTCAACAAGTTCTCCTTCCAGTGACGGCATGCTCATCTGAGGAACAAAAAAACCTGAATAATCCTCAAAGTTCTGTACGACAAAGACGAGATGCATCGACGCTCCGAATTTTCCTGCCATATATGCAGAAGATTCGGCGATCAACCTTGAATTATCCGAAAAATCAACAGGTGTTACCACTTTTTTTACTTCATTAATAATGGACATAACCCCTCCTCGTTAATGGATAGATCTGTATCCTGTTTCTCCATGAATTGTCGCATATTCTCTGGTGATTTGCAAGGATGGTGGCCGGATAATCAATCTCGTTTTATGAAACATCGCATCACAAATTGCTATTTGACAAAATATGAATTCGAGATATGGTAAAAGGATACAATGTGGTACTTTTATTAATCAATCATAACGGAATCAGAAATGAGTACTATCAAAGCTATATCAATCAGCAATCGTAAGGGCATGCGGAAAGAGAACATTGAAACCACGAGACTTGTTGTAGAATCAGGGCTGGAACATGACGCCCATGCGGGCAGGTGGCACCGCCAAGTAAGTTTTCTGGCCGAAGAGAGTATTGAAAAAATGCGAGACAAAGGGCTTGATGTTGTCGCCGGGAATTTTGCTGAAAATATTACAACGGAAGGTCTTGATCTTGTCAACATTGGAGTTGGAACCCACATTACTCTCGGCGAAACGGAACTGATTCTTTCTCAACTTGGGAAAATCTGTCATACCCGTTGCGCTATTTATCACCAGGCCGGCGATTGCGTAATGCCTAAAGAAGGCGTTTTTGGTGTGGTTGTGACAGGTGGGAATATACATGTTGGTGACACCATACACGTTTTAAAGAAACGATCAACATCGGCCGCAATCATCACCTCAAAAGAAACCGGACAAAGCCACGCTGACCAGTTGCGACAGCTCACATCTGCAGCTTTTCGTCCTGCTTTTATTCGCTTTGATGTTTTAAACAACAAGGAAGGTGGTAATTTAGTAGCGATCCTGAAAGACCTGACCGCAACACAACAGACAGACGATATCATCATATTCGATCCATCCGGCAGTGAAGGACTAGCCCTGATAGACTACTCAAAGCTTCCTGGCAGTGACAACAGGTACAGAAAAAACGGATCAACGATCCACTATTGCCGCACAATTGAAGAGGTAGAACAACTATAAAACAAGCTCCTACGTAACTACTCACGGAGTTCATAACTCTATGTTTTTATGACCTCTGAACTGTAACTGTTCACAGGTGCTCCATATTCGTGCAGACACATTTGCCCGTCATAGCTCCTCTATACTGGCAAATGTGACCGTGCGAAG
>CAMZKN010000220.1 GCA_947311315.1 uncultured Desulfobulbaceae bacterium
ATTTTCTTTGTCTTCTTTGGGAATGTTTTTGGTGAGTTGATCGAATGTGCTTTTCATGCTTCCCATCATACAAGGGCAGGGGTTCGAACGCACGCTTTATTTTACCAACACTTTTGGAGAAGTTACGATTTGTTGGCTTATCTATTTCAGATTATAATCATTTCTCATAACTTTATCTTGATAGTCATCCAGTGAAGGCGTAAAATGAATGCATATTGATGTCATTTGTTTGTATTCAACAAGAGAGGTTCACAATGAGTTCACTGTCTATACGTGGGGTCGATTCGCAACTTGCTGAAATTTTGAAACAAAAAGCAAAAGAGGTTCAAAAAAGTACCAACCAGTTTGTGTTGGAAATATTGCGTAAACATGTGGGGTTGGAAAAAGAAAAACGTTTTACGCAAGAATATGATGACCTGGACAACCTTTTTGGCCGTTGGTCTGAACAAGAATTTGACCAGATATCGAGTAAAATTGGTTCTGAACGAAAGATTGATGAGGATCTGTGGAGATGAACAAAATTCTCATTGATACTAACATCTATTCCCTTGCTCTTCGTGGAAATTCAGATGTTACAGCAACGCTAAGGCAAGTTACCCACATTGGCATCTCTACCATTTCAATAGGTGAACTGTTGTCCGGTTTTAAAGGTGGACGCCGGGAGCAGGAAAATCGCAGGGAGCTTGGACAATTTCTTGACTCTCCACGAACCTGCCTCTATCCATTAGATGAAAATACAGCTGAATATTACAGTTCTGTTTTAAACCAGCTGAAGGAGTGTGGAACCCCCATTCCCACAAATGATATATGGATTGGTGCTACTGCTTTTCAACATGGATTGCCACTCTATACCTCCGACAAACATTTTTCTTATATTGCAGGTCTTCTCTTGCGGTAACATGCTGTTGAGTGAGTACCTGTGTTAGCTGTTTTACTGTGCATGCTACACTTCTGTGTCAAAAAAATTTTGGGTGAAAAAGTCGAGGTCAACCGAGATCCTGTGGCCCAGCTGTAGTGCTAAAGCTGTTCCACCGGCTAGAGAGAATCTTTGCAATTCCGGTTGAGAGGTAATAACTCTTAACAGGGCAAAAGTTTCTTTATGGATGGTATTTAATTGTAACATCTGAATTGAGACTTCGAGATGTTAAAAAAAACACTCAAATAGGCTAAACTTTTTGGATCAAAAGAGCGAATGGGAAGCACTTCTTTTTGAACTTTGTTCTTGCCGTAGAATGCCAAAACTGTTTTCCAGTCGTCTAGGCTGCCACGCAAGACAACTCTTTCAATAATAAAGCGGGAATTACGATCTGTATCGATGCGGCTTGCTGCAGTATCCCAGAACAAAGAGGAGTGCAGCATGTTTTGTAAGTATTTTTCCATTGTATTTGTATGAGGCATCTTAGGAGTAGTTATGGACAATATGTACTCATGTGTTGTACCGTAATCTGCGCTGTCCACCCTCCTGAGATCGTTAATTAGCATGCAACGGGTAAAAAGGAAAGATATCTCCTGTAATAAATATTTGGTAGAGCCTAACGTCAATTTCAATGTCAAAAGAGTAAGGGCGCGAATGCGTTAGGGTGTAAAATTGTTGTTATTTCCTGATGATCCAGTAGAATGTCGCTGAATTAGACAGTTGTGGGGCGCATTCATGTGTCGATTGTTTTTTTGAAGTAAAAAACAAGTAACTCAGCATGTTAGGCGCATGAGGGAAAGAAGGAAATTGCTGATCAATGACTGATGAAATAATAATACTATTAACATTTTTTGTGGCACTTTTTTCGACACTGTTTGTTCTGCCGAATATGTCACATATAGCCAATCGGATTGGGTTGGTGGATCGTCCGAATGAGCGGAAAATGCATAAGGTACCGAAACCTCTTGTGGGGGGAATCGGTATTGTTATTTCAGCTACATTCAGTTCATTGCTTTTCGTGCCACTGGAAGGGCTGCGTGGTTTTTTTTCAGGGTTGGCTCTTTTGCTCTTGGTTGGATTCTTTGATGATTTTCTGGAGATAGGGCACCGGAAAAAATTTCTGGCTCAAATCCTTGCAACGACACTGCTGATGTATTTCAGCAAGGTAGAGCTGATTGATTTTGGCAATTTGTTTGGATTTGGCACTATTGTCGTGCCGGAAATTAGCTGGATCATCTGGCTTGTTACTATATTTTCTGTAGTCGGAGTAACGAACGCATTAAATATGATTGACGGATTGGATGGCCTGGCAGGAGGTGTGTCATTTGTTGCCTTTCTGTCATTTGCCATTCTTGCCTCACTGTCCGGAAATGTTTCACTGATGCTTTTGAATCTTGCATTTACCGGAGCGGTTTTAGGTTTTTTACGATACAACTGGACACCTTCAATTCTTTTCATGGGTGATGCAGGGAGTCTTTGTCTTGGTTTTGCGCTTTCTTTTATGGCACTCTCTTTGACTCAGGCAGCTGGTGCTATGGTTTCACCAGTGGTTGTTTTGATAGTTCTTGCTGTACCTATTGCAGATACGTTGACTGTTATGATTAAAAGGGTAGTGGCTGGGAGTAGCCCCTTTTTGCCGGATCGAACACATCTGCATCATACCTTGATTTTTGCGGGTATTGGTAGCAGGAATGCTGTTGGTATAATTATCGCGTTGTGTTTATTGTTTTGTGTGGTCGGTGTTTTGGCGGTCGTTTTTAAGGTACCGGATCCATTTCTTTTTTATGTATTTTTATTCTATCTTGTTTTGAATTTTTTTTCTACGCAGCTTGTGGTGAAATTCATTGAATTCCTGGAGACTTTTAAGCGGCAAGAAAAACCTCAGAATTGCCCGAAACTACTCTACTCATTGATTCACAAATTTAATAAGTCCAGGTTGTTTCGTGGTGCAACCCGTTATCCTGTTGATTTTGATGTTACTTGTAGTAGCTATTCTTTTGATGAGGTTTTGCCAGGTAACGTGGTTAATATTTCGAAAACAGGTTTTTCGGCCAATATCAATGGGCTGGGACTTGTCTGCAGAGAGTGCGTGATCTCTATTGTTTTTCCTGAGGAAATGGGTGTTGAGTTATTGGATTTCCCAGTGGAACATCTATGGATGTCTGAGGTAGGCGCGAAGCAGTTCCACGGTTTTCGGTTCATAAATCTTAATGAAAAACAGAGAATCGTATTGCATACTTTGCTGGAGCAGCTTTGTGGTAGTGAGCAATAGATCCCGTATGTACTTGTCGTGAATTAATTCTTTATGCGTTGTTCAAGTACCATTTAGAAGCTTTATCTAAACCTTTTTCGACAGAAAACAGAGGTGTGTAGCCAATAAGATCGCTGGCTTTTGAAATGTCTGCAAGTGAATGGCGTACATCCCCGGCTCTGAAATTACGGTACGTTGGGTTTGCGTGTTGTGCTGCTGCATGTGTCTTTTCGACTCTTTGTCTGATGAGTTTGTAAAGTTCGTTCAGGGTTGTTCTCTTGCCAAAGGCAATATTATAGACCTGATTTGTTGCAGCGTCATTTTGTACGGTTGCCGCCAGCAAGTTGGCTTGAACCGCATTTTCGATAAAACAAAAATCTCTACTTGTCTCGCCGTCACCGTTTATAAAAATGGTCTCATCTTCAATTAGACCGGCAAACCATTTTGGTATAACTGCGGCGTATGCGCCATTCGGGTCTTGTCGTTTACCAAAAATATTAAAATACCTGAGGCCAATAGTTTTGAAATTGTAGGTTTTTGCAAAAACATCAGTATATAATTCGTTGACGAGTTTGGTAACAGCGTAAGGTGAAAGAGGATTGCCGATTTGGGATTCTACTTTTGGCAGATCCGGATGATCACCATAGGTGGAACTTGAAGCGGCATACACAAAGCGCTGTACTTTTGCATCCCTTGCTGCAACAAGCATATTGAGAAAGCCACTGATGTTGTTTTCATTAGTGGTAATGGGATCCTCAATGGACCGTGGAACGGATCCAAGAGCCGCCTGGTGGAGTACAAAATCAGCAGTGCTGCATGCCTCTTTGCAATCATCGAGATCACGGATATCACCTTTGATGAGAGTGAATTGTTCCCATTGATTATTACTGACCTGAGTCTGCACTTCATCTAAATTGTGTTGATAGCCTGTGGAAAAATTGTCAAGGCCGATAACTTTCTGATTGAGCTTCAAAAGGGTTTCCAGCAGATTTGAGCCAATAAAACCTGCTACACCTGTGATCAGCCATGTTGATTGTTTTTCTCTTAATAGATTTTGGAGTATTTCGTATTGTGTTGGCATATTGTTTTTTGTTTGGAAGGATAACTTGATTAACCGTTTTAGATGAAATGTGCCGAGCGTTGTTCACTATACACGACTTCGATGGAATATTCACTCAAAGTCAGGCCAAATAGTACGAATTGAATTTTGTAAAAAAACATCCACAGTGTAAGTTTGACCGACTTTGCGGAATATTGCCTTCGTTATAGCGGAAAAAATGGTTCTGTTTCGGGCTTATCGATGGGAAAACTGCTGTTTTTAACTGAACAAGGCAGTAAAGCATGTTTTTTTGCTAGTGGCATGTGCTTTGCATCTTTTTTGGGTAGCAAATAGTAGATGTTAAGAGTATATTATTCGAAAGTTTTGTGTTTCGTCATTACGGACGAAACTGGAGGCAAAAATGAAAAAGGTAATATTTGGATCGATTCTGGTTGTTTTGCTTAGCACTGTTGCATTTGCTGAATGGCAGGTCGATTTTGAAGACACATACATCAATAAAGGCATTAACCAGGCAGTTATAGATGCGTTGAAAGATGGTGCAAACCCTGACTCAATAGTACAAAAGGGACTAAATCTTGAAGGATTGAATCCGCAAAACTTGGTCATGGCTCTCTATTGCGCTGGAGCTAAAGGTCAGGATATCCGCGATGCAGCTTCAAGTTATGACATTTCCGAGTTGATAGTAACCGCCGGTTATAAGAAAAGCGTAGTTGAATGTGGTGATGCAGTGGCAGATAGCCAAGCATATACACCGGTTGCAAAAGGATTTTCAGGAGGTCGTTCTGCTGGCTCAAGTGGCGGAATATTTTTTGCGAGTCCGTCGACATTTTAGTGCCGATTGGTAATCAAACGCCTTGTGGGGAGTCTAATATAATACCATTAATAGGTTGTGGGACAAAGAGTCTGACAACCTATTGGTGTGTGAGCGCATAACTGTTTAATATGTGTTGGTACTTCTGATAAGCCATGGGGGGGGGATGAGAGAGGTTTTTTTAAAAAAAGCGTGTGCAGGGATATTTTTGTTTTTTCTAAGTGCTCAAAGTGCTTTTGCAGCGGCCACGGCACCTGCCGCGGTTGAAGCTGCTGATATACCAATGGGACAAAGTTCTGGTGGTGAGGTGAGTTTGCTTCCTGAAGATGTAGGCAATGTACAAGGTGACGAAAACTTGTTTGGTTCCGAGGGTGGGTATTTCCATCCGTACATTACCCTTGATTTTGAGTATACAGATAACCTATACAACATTGACGTAGGTGAGACTACGAACTGGCTAACACGTGTTTCCCCCGGTATCTGGTTTGCCCTTCCTCGAAAAAAAATAATTCCGATAACTCTCAATCCTAATAACACGTCCCCAGGTGGTTTGCAGAATCAGTTTAAAGACTACGAGGGCACCGACAGGTTCCAGGCCTATGCTCTTGGTGGATTAGATTTTAAGAATTATTCAGACGACAGTGACCTCAACGGAGTAAATGGTATTGCCGAAGGAATGGCTCGGTATAATATGAGAGGTGGGCTTTCTTTGCAGCTGGTTGATCGTTATTCCCACGATGAAAACAAATTTGATATAGGTACAGCAGTCCGCAGTCAGTTACGAGCTTTTGATTCCAATTTCTTGATGGCTACAGCCGATTGGGATCTTACTGAAAAATTAAGAGTGCAATTTGATTATTTTAATTTTGCGCTTGGCTACGAAGATGGCGTTAATGATTTTATGGATAGGGTTGATAATGGGTTTAACCTCTACGGATATTATAATTATAGTTTAAAGACATCATTTTTTCTTGAGTACAAATATGTTGATGTTGCGTATGACCAATCTGTTGTTATCGATAATAATTCAAACTTTTTTTATGGTGGTCTCACTTGGAATACCACCGAAAAACTCGCACTGCTAGCCAAAATTGGTTATCAGAACAAAAAATATGATGATGTGAGTCTGGGGCAGCAGGATTTTGATGGATTTGTCTACGACCTTCAGGCTTCATACCGTTTTTCTGAAAAATCGCTCTTTGAGTTCGATATGTATCGTATGAATGAAGAGACGGATACTTCTATTGCCACTGATAAAACTGTACTAGGTGCGTCGGCAAAATATACACAAAAATTCACTGAAAAAATAAGTGCTACCGTTGATGCGGGATATGAAGATGCCGAATATACCAGTGTGTCGAATTTCTTTGACAGAGATCGTGATGATAAAACTTTTGCCGTGAAACCAGGTGTACAATATCTTTTTCGAGAGTGGTTGATGTTTGAACTATCTTATAAATATGAATTGAGAGATTCGACCATTAAAATTTTTGACTATACTTCAAATACTGTTTTTATCAGTGCGACTTTAGCCATGTAAGTCAAATCGTCATTTAGTCATTGATTTGAGTAAATAGTTGCCCCACACTCTGTTGTTGTTATATACTAAACGGGTGTGGGGCTTTTTTGTTTTCAATTATCTCAAAGGAAGAAATAGCATGAAATGTCTAGCCGTTATCGCGCTGATGACGACAATTATTGTTTTTTCAAATCAGCAGGCATTCTCAAGTGATTATAGAACAGGACCGGGTGATGTTCTTAAAATCACTGTATATGACAATAAAGATCTGGACGCCAGGGTACGAATATCTGTAAATGGTACGATTGTACTGCCCTTGCTCGGCCGAGTGGATGTTGAAAAACTGACAATTGTACAAATAACAGAGAAAATCACACGATTACTTGCAGATGGCTACCTTGTTAATCCCCAGGTGAATGTTTTTGTTGAAGAGTACCGGAGTAAGAAAGTCGTTGTTCTGGGAAATGTACGAAAACCGGGTATTGTTGAGCTCAATGGTCCAATCACCTTTCTGGAACTTGTCTCTAAATCTGGAGGACTCGAAAAAGATGCTGGAGATACTGCTACCATACAGAGAGATTCTGGCCATGGCAGTAAAATTATGGTAATTGATCTCCGAGCCTTAATTGATAAAGGGGATGTCTCGCAGAATGTTGTAATAAACGATGGAGATACTGTTTTTATTTCAAAGGCTGGCATGTGTTATATTACCGGAGAGGTCAAGTCACCAGGAACATATCCATGCGGAGAATCTACAAGTGTTTTGAAACTTATTGCGCTTTCCGGTGGATTTACAGGTAAGGCGAGTAAATCCAGTGTAAATATTGTTCGAATAATAAATAAGAAAAAGACTGTTATCGAAGATGTAGATCTTGGTACGTCTTTGAAACATAATGATGTTGTCGTTGTTCCGGAAAGTTTCTTTTAGTGCTTTACTGCATAAAACCTGTAAAGAAAAACAAGAAAATACACGTTATGTCCAATTATAATGGGTTCATAACGGCCACAAGGCACTTATGCCCCTCCTTGTGGGGTGTTAGGTTACCCTTTAATAACCCCAATAGTCCTTTTTTGTTATGCAAAATTCTTATTCAGATCCCAACCTTGGTTCCGATGATTTTGAAACATCCGAGATTGATCTTCGAAGTTATGTCAGGGTAATCCAGAAACGCTGGGTCATTGTGGCTACGGTTTTTATTGTTGTCGTTCTTGTTACAATAGTGGCGACATATACTGCCCAACCGATTTATTCCTCCTCTTCTCTGGTATTACTCGAAAAAAACCGTGGTAAATCCAGGTTGGAATCGAATTATTTTTACTACGATCCCGATTTCCTTGATACTCAAGCTGAAATAATTAAGAGTGAAAATGTTGCAAAAAAAGTGGTTGAAAATCTGCACTTGTCAAAAAGGTATAAGCACTATTTTCTTAAAGAAAAAACAGAAGAAACTTCCATCTTTGACTCTGTAAAGGATCAGTTCAAAACTGTATTAAAAAACGTCTCTGCTTTTTTCAAAAGTTCCAAAGATAGCCCTGAACAACAACGTTTTGCAGACGCCACTATCACGTACAAGCCTAAAACAGACGAAGATATTATAGCTGAAATGATTCAGGGTGGTTTGAAGGTAACTCCTGTTAAAAACACTAAAATCGTTAGCATTAGTTACGAAAACAAGGATCCTGCAATTGCAAAGCTGGTTGTGGATGCTGTCGTAAAAGCGTACATGGATGAAATGCTCGATATAAAGCTGAGCACAAGCAATTATTCTCTTAAGTGGATGACCGCAAAAGCTGCTGAGGAGCGTGATAAGCTTGAACAATCAGAGAGGGAACTGCAGCAGTTTATGAGGGATAATGATCTTGTTACAGTGGAAAACAGATTAACAATCCTTCCCCAGAAACTTTCGGAGTTTGGCCGCCAACTCTCAACTGCTGAAGCTGAAAGAAAGGAGTTAGAAGATCTTTTAAAGCAGGTTCTGGCTACAAACAATAATCCTGATGCCTTAGAAAAGTTACCAGTTTTTGCATCGAAGGAAGTACTAAAAAATATTCGTGAACGTATTTATAAGGCTAGTAAAAATATTCTTGAATTGTCAAAAAAGTATGGGAAAAAACACCCCATAATGATTCGAGCCAAAGATGAGTTGCGGATATTGAAGGAAGAGAAACAGTTCGAAATTAATCGCATTGTTTCAACTATTGAAAATTCCTATGAACTTGCAGTCTCAAAACAGAAGAGTCTCAAAGAACTACTTGGCACAACCAAGGCTGAAACATTGAATTTGAATGAAAAATTCATGCAGTATTCCATAATGAAAAGAGAGGTGGACTCCAATCGTGTTCTGTTTGATACTCTACAGTCAGGAATTAAAAAACAGGGTGTTACCGAGCAATCTCAAAATGTTAATATCTGGGTAATTAAAAAAGCAACACTCTCGGCAGTCCCTTCAAAACCAAATAAAAAACGAAACTTTTTACTCAGTATTGTGCTCGGACTTTTTGGAGGAGTTGGGCTTGCCTTTTTTATAGAATATCTCGATAACACTCTGAATACGACACGGCAGATTGAAGAAAGATATGGTCTGACAGTTCTTGGGTCCATTGAAGAGCTGAATGGCAAGGAAATTAATATTGAGACCCATGTATTGAATAAGCCGAAGTCTCCACTGGCTGAAAGCTACAGACTCATACGAACCGCTCTGTTGTTATCCTCAGCCGAACGGCCACCTAAGCTCATGCTTATCACAAGCATGAGTAAGTCCGAGGGTAAATCAGCCACTGTTGTTAATCTTGCTCGCATGTTGGCACAGGGACAGAAAAAGGTACTGATAATTGACTGCGATCTGAGAAGGTCGAGAATGCATTTATTGTTTGAGGTTTCAAATGAGAGTGGTTTGAGCTCGTATTTGTCAGGAAATACAAATGAATGTAGTGTCCTAGACATTCAAGGAGAGCAGGTGTCGCTTATTCCGGCAGGACCAGTTCCTCCTGATCCATCAGAGCTGCTTGGATCCCAGAAAATGAAATTACTTTTAGATGAATTGGTAGAGAAATATGATTTTATTGTTCTTGATTCACCACCAATTGGTGCGGTAACAGACAGCCTTACATTGAGCCAATTGGTAGAAGGACTTATTCTTGTGGTTAAAGCTGGTAGCACAACTATGGAAATGTTTGAAGGAGGGGTGAAGATCCTGCAGGATATTCATGCTCGGATTCTAGGTGTTGTTCTCAACGGTGTACGATCTCAGGATAAAAATACTTATCAGTTTGGTTACACTACCTATTACGCTAAAGATGAGGAATAACTCTTCTTGTTTTTATGCATTGTGTCTAAAAATTAATTGCAACTCTATGAAAAACGTACCTTTTGTGCTTTTTATCTTTTCTCTGTTTTTTGCTCCTCTTGCTTTTGGTACGGCGGAACAATGGTCTCTTTTTTTTCTTGAAATCTCTGTCGTCCTGACATTTTTTCTCTTCTTTATCTTTACCTGGTTTTATAAACAAAAAACGGTGAGGGTTGTGGGGTTGCTACCCCTTATTTTACTCATACTATTTATGCTGTTTCAGACTATCCCTCTACCTGCATTTATTGTAAAAATACTCTCACCCGCTACATACGATATTTATGCTCCAGTTTTACAAATTGCCAGTGATGGTGGTAACTGGTTATCTCTTTCCGTTAACAGGAGAGAGACCTTACATGAGTTGTTACGAATTCTCAGTTATGCATGCATGTACGTGGTGACGTTGCAGCTTCTCAGTCGACCTGAAAAACTAAAAAAAGCCATTAACAGCGTTATTTTTTGTGCTACTGTAATTGCATTTTTTTCCATTATTCAGAGGGTCAGTTCACCTCATAAAATTTTTTGGTTTCGCGATGTTCCAGTAAATGCCAATCCATTTGGCCCGTGGATCAACCCCAACCAGTTTGCAGGTTATATTACATTACTGACCTTTCTTGCATTTGCTCTGTTTCTTTTTTACAGGCCAAGGGTGCGAAGTGATGAGACGCTACGAGAAAAAATTGTTAATTTTTTCACCATGCCAGGTATTCATCTTCACCTGTTCCTTGGTTTTGCAGCAGTACTTATGGTGCTTGCCGTTTTTGTCAGTTTATGTCGGGGAGGAATACTTAGTCTTTGTCTGGGGGCAATATCTTTTTTACTCCTCCATAGTCTGAAGTTCCCAAAGCGTGGAAGGTTTGCACTCTTTGTTATTGTTTGTACCTCTCTTGCAGCAATATCATGGTTTGGCTGGGACACCGTATTGGCCGAGTTCAGCAACGGTTTTGATGCTACAGGGAAATTATCTGATGGCCGCATTCAGTTGTGGACAGACACCTTACAGATAATAAAGGATTTTCCTGTTCTTGGTGCCGGTTTCGGTTCCTATATGTCGATTTATCCCCTCTATAAAACTCTGGCCGGTAACGCAATATACGATCATGCCCATAACGACTATCTTGAACTCTTTACGGACGGGGGGATTATCGGGTTCTGTTTAGCTGCCTGGTTTGTGGTTGCTGTACTCTGGCATGGTTGGAAAATGATCCGTGTGCGGAGGGATCAATATGTAATCTTGCTCGGCATTGGTGCAATTTCCGGTTTGGTCGCTCTTCTTGGCCATTCGTTAACCGATTTTAATATGCACAATGGAGCCATTGGCCTCTATTTTTTCTTTGTTTGTGGCGTATTGGTGGCAGGTGTGAATTGTCGGTTTAATGTCTATTCACCCGGATCTGTGTTAAAAAAACAATCTAAAACGTTGAACCGCTTAATGGCCGTTGGTGGACTTTTCGCTTTAATTGTCATCTTTGCTGTGCAGATGGGTTCATTTTTAGCAGGCTATCGTTACAATGAGATTAAAGATATCTATGTAAACAAACATCTTTCTGTGGCGAAATTAGATAAAATTGCTGTTAATATGCAAAACGCTATCAGGATGGATCCCTTTGAGGGGTTGTATTCGTACAAACTGGGTACGGCGTTATGGTATCTTGGTGACAAGGAGAAAGGATTAAAACAATATATTGTCGCTGGTAAGAAAAATCCTCTGGAAGGAGTATTTCTGCAGCAGATTGGTTTGCTGGTAGATGATGAAGAGAAGGGAAAAGCACTTATTGAGGAGAGTTATAAAAGAACGCTGAACAAAGATAGCCTGACGATGAGTTACGTCGAATGGTTGATTCTCAAAGAACGCAAAAAAGAGGCACTGGAGCTTCTTCAAGTATGGTTTAAAACGAATTATCAGCATATTAATTTGTGGATGCCACTTTTAAATTCACACTCTCTCAGCCGTGAAGATATGGAGTTTGTTTTACCAAAATCCGTTGATGCGTGGTTAAAGTATGGCAAATATTGTGAAATAGTTGGTGCTGACGACGATGCTGCTTTTTTCTATGGTAATGCGATGACTTTCTTACCTGCAGAAAAAACGCCTCGTCCAGGTTGGTTCAATTCTGTTATCTCGTATTATAAAAGAGCTGGTAAGCCTGACCTCGCATTGGAATATTTGCGCCAAGCTGTAGAAATATTGCCCAATTACCCTGGATTTCATATTATGTTTGGGGATTATTATAAGAGCGAAGGCATCACCTATCGGGCCAAGGAAGAATATGAGAGGGTCCTGGTTTTAGATCCTGGCAATAATGCGGCACGGAGCAGGTTGCGACGGATGGGGTTTGAGGATAGTTATTAGTGCCTTACTCCTGAAATGTAGCAAAAAAAATAAGAAATTCCAGAATGAATTTTGAAATTTCATATGCAATTACGGCACCAAGGCACTTATGCCCCCTTGTGCTTGGGTGCTAAGAAATGACTACCGAACATTAAAGACAAATATCGAATGTCGAACAAGGAATATCGATTGATGGAGGAAGAGAAAAAGTTTGAGGATAGTTATTAGTCAGTGATATGTTTTTCTGTAAACTGAGCCATAAGCTCATGGATATTGTAGGGTGGTCTGACCTTAAAATAATGGTCAACAACAGCATGGCCCACTTCGTGGGCCAATACTCGCAACCTTGCGTCATTTACTGAAATATAAATAGTGTCCTCAGAAAGAGAGTAGTATGCAATATGATTAACATTTTTTCCATATTTTTGTTTGAACACCCGGGAAACATCCCTGGAACCAGGTAAAAGAACAACAGTTATTTGCATGTTGTTTGGGAACATATCAAGAATGACTTCAGCTTTTTCAATGATCGTATCTATTTTAGCCAGTACCTCATCTTCCACCGTGATGATATTTCGTCTTTTTAAATTATGTGAAAGTTTTCTGCCCAGGCGTATCTGATCATTGAAATCATGCAACAGCTCTTTGTTACTGTATTGAAGGATCACGTATCTGCTTTTTGCACTTTTGGCAAGCACGAGGTGTGGCAAAAGAAGTAAGAGCAGGCAGGTTATGAGGGGTAATGATTTATTCATCCCTTAAAGAGTAGGCGGAGCACATTGTCTGGATTTTTTTGTTTTTTTCTTCAATTCCCCAGAAGAGGCTATCAAACTCTTCTTTGATTTCCGCTGGTAATTGACTGGATTTCACTTGTGTCTGTTTGATGAGATCGGCGATTGCCTCGGAGTGGTTTCTTACATCCCGGATGGATCCGGACAATTCAAGATTAAATTGATTGATTTTTTGTGCGAGATCTTTACCCTCATCTTTTTCTCTTAAGGAGATCACATCGTTCAAGTTACCTGCCACCATATTGTCAAGAGCCTTTTCAATCCGAAATAATGGACCGGCAATTCGATGGGTTATCAACATTGCAGCAACGACAAGAAACATTGTACCAACAACGATAAATACCCAATGAGCGGCCAGAACATTTTTCATCAGCATTATAGGCGTCTGCCCAAGTTGCAGATCGTTATTTGTATACGATACAGTTAGGGTATCGGCTGAAAAAAAAGCGAGAAGAACAATAAAAAAGAGACAACCACCTGTTACAAACAGAAAATAACCGAGTATCAGCTTGCCCTGAAGATCCTTTTTTATGAAGATATTTCGTCTTTTGTAGTGTTTTCCCATTGTCATTATTTTTTATTGTGGATGGTAATTGTGGCTTTTTGTCTAAGTTCTGCCAGCCAGTTGTTTATCTGTTGTTCTCTTTTAAAATCTGATAATGATTCGATTATTCTATTTCTGTCAGCTTTTATTGGTGTTGACTTGGTCGTACCCTCAACCTTATCGAGTCGCAGGGCAAATTTTTCACTTCCTGTATCAAAGCGTATACCAAATTGACCGGGAGAAAGTGATGAGAGCAACATTTTTATCGGATCGGCCAGATCATCAAAAAGGGCTGTCGTTGTTAATCCTTTTGCGGAGGAAGCAGGTGTTGCAGTTTCCGGTATTGAATCCAACCTGGTAAACGTTATGGTTTTACCGATATAGGAAAGATAGTTGCTGATTTCGGCGTCTTTGATAGCAATGACAAGCTCTTTATTTTTTCGTTCAAAAAGGATTTTGATAAGTGATGTTTCATAGTATTCTTTTAATGCTTTTCTGAAATCTGGCTCTTTGTCAATCTTTTGTTTCTGGGCTTCCTCGATAAGTAATTCTCTCGTAATAATTGTGTCATAGGCCTCTGACTCGTTTTCAGTGTGATAGCCGTATCGTGTGTTTTCCTGTTGAACTGTACTGTTACCAATATCGTGGCCGTTAACGGTAAGAGCAATTTCGTTTTGTGGTGTTTCTTTTTCAGGCAAAAGGGAAAAAAGAAACATAATCGAGGTGAGAGCGACTATTGACGCAATAATATAGAGGTACTTCATAGTGTGCTTTAATCCGATAAATGAAAGATGACGGTATTACAAAAAATGTTAACCTTTTATAATCTTATAGGATTGTACAATTCAATTGCAAGAAAAACCTGATTTTACCCAGGATGATTTAACCCTAACCCAGTTCTTATACAACTTTAAAAGGTTACATTTACAATTGGACATATTGCTCAAAATAAGATACAGTTAATTGACC
>CAMZKN010000221.1 GCA_947311315.1 uncultured Desulfobulbaceae bacterium
ACACTTTTGGAGAAGTTACCCTTTTAGTTCATTGAAAAACCTGTCATTTAACGGCACACCGAATTCAACAGAACCAACGTGTTTTTTGTTCAGATATTTTACAGGAACAACCGCTCTGATAGATAATCCGGCAACTCCTTTTTCTATACCAATAGCGTCCTGCTGTGTCTTGTTAACTTGCACAACTGTTTTCCGGAAACCGGAAAGGTCATCACCAAATTTTTCAGGCTTTTGCAGGCGTAAAAAAGAGATCGCCGGTGGGAGATGAAAATGAAAAACATTTAGAGGCATTATTTTTTTTAAGCCTGTATACAGGGGTGCCGCAACCGTCTGAAGATCATCTCTACTCTGAAACATTAAGTTATCCTGGACAGATGGCATTCCGGCAACGGTATGTGCAATAAGACGCATCTGTTCCGCCTTTTCAGTGGTCAATATATACAAAACCTGGGTAATGGTTACAGTTAGCTCATGCTCAATACTTGCAGTTGTATTATTTATTGTTGCCCGATAGGATAAAATAGTGGGTACAGCAATCAACAGGGTAATCAACACCCCAAGAGTCGCCATCAACTTCGCTTTTACCTTTACAGGAACTGCTTTTTTCAACAAAGCAAACATATATTTTCTCCGGTATATTGAACAACTTTAACAAAGATACCTCAGCTGAAAAAAGTTTATCACATCTCTTTTCAAATAGAAAATATTTCTCACAAAATTTGCATTTCCACCCAACAACGGTGTAGAGTTACGAATTATTGCATTAATACTTGACAGATAGCAGTTGGTAACGATGGCTCAGGCGTTTTAATAGACGACCAGGGGCAACTGCCCACAGGCCCCCCAGCTTCGCACGGTCACATTTGCCGGTATAGCGGGGCTATAACGGGCAAATGTGCCTGCATGAATATGGAGCATCTGTGAGCAGTTACAGTTCAGAGGTAATAGAAAACATAGAGTTGTGAACTCCGTTAGTAGTTATCATTTGGTTTCAGTTGCAGTTTCCTCATTTCTTCTTTTGTTAGTAAATGCAAATCGGATAAAAGAAGAAAAATTCTTTAAAAATCTGAGCCAGCTATCGGGGGATTTCCAGATCATGGTAACATAACCCCAGAGAACCCGCGGCCGCTGAAAATGTGAGCGATAAAAATCAATAAACAGTTCTTCGAGACGCTCTCGTTTCATGCCTCTTGGGATAAACTGAAACTGCATACAGTCCATTTTTTCCCAATCCTCATCAAATGTCCCCATCAACTCCCCACCATCTTTTATCTGTTTGTAGACGGGTGAGCCTGGAAATGGAGTGAATTTGGCCAGATTAAAATCGTCTATCGGTAGTGAATAGACATACTTTTGACTCCTTCTGATACTTGCCTCACTCTCTCCGGGCAGCCCCATCATCAGCAGTCCTTTCACCCGGATTCCTGCCTTTTTGATAAGAGTAATTTTCTCTCTCATCATGACAAGGTCAGGATTTTGCCGATGGGCGGCGAGCAGTTCCTCATCGCCTGTTTCAATGCCAAGACTGATCATCCAGCACCCGGCCGCTTTCATAAGCTGTAACAGTTCAAAATCAAGATGCTCCGCTCGTGCTGCACAATTAAATGTCATGCCGAGCGGCTTTTCAATCACCATTGCACAGAAATCAGCTACTCTCTGTCTGTTAAACGTAAATTGATCATCATAAAAATTCAGATGACGTATACCATATTTTTCTTTAAGAAATAAAACATGTTTATACAGGTATTCCGCAGAATTATAACGAAACGTTCTCCTGAAAACTGACCGGTCGCAATAGCTGCAGGCATATGGACAACCACGACTGGAAAGAAAACTCGCATTGGGTACGGCAGGGTAATTAAAAATGGGCAGGGTGTAGGCAGATGGAAAACCGGCAAGTTTGGAATAATCGGGAAAGGGAAGAGAGTCCAGCTCCAACAGTTGTTTTCGAACCCCGTTAAACATAACCGCACCATCTGCGCCTCGAAAAACCATGCCTTCTACACCACCAGGCTGGTCGTTCGACAGACAAAGAAGCTCCCTCAGCGCTTCTTCCCCTTCGCCCACAATCACAAAATCTATACTTTTATACTGCTCCAGTATTTTAGTGGCGAGTGAAGAGACATGAACTCCGCCAAAAACAGTTTTGATGCCAGGACTGATCTTTTTGGCCATTCGCGCCAATCTTTCCCCATCGAAAAAACTCGAGGTGGTACAGGAAAAACCAATATGCGAAGGTTTTTTCTCCAGCAGATACTCCTCTATCAAACCGTCAGCCTCAGGGTGTGCATAACAGTCAATTATATCATTTTCTATTTCGTGTTCGGTGAGATATGCTGAAATGGAGGCAAGCCCCAACGGCGGCATAATATTTGCTTTGCGTGAAATATCATCTTCTGCGCATTTTGCACTGTAACCAAGAGGATGGACGAGAAGAATTGTTTTAGACGTCACTTATAATATCCTTTCCGGTTAACGAGTAAAATAGAGCGCACAATTAATTCCGCCAAACCCTGAGTTGCAGCAGATTATAGACGAGTTAAGCAGAGGGAGCGTCTGGCTACCGGAAATATTCACCCCATCCTCCGGCTCAAGACACCCCACAGTGGGGGGTAAAAAGGTGCTACGCAGGCTTTCCACACTAAGCATGGTTTCAATAACACCAGCGGCTGCCAGGCTATGGCCAAGGGCACCCTTTACCGAACAAACCGGCACCTGTTCTGCGTAGGTATCCCGGAAAGCCAGCAATTCCATGGCATCGTTGTACACAGTACCTGTGCCATGTGCATTAATGCCACCCGGACGCGAGCCGGAATGCGGTAAAACCTGTTTCAACGCCGCTTTCAGGCCACTTGCATAACGACACGGGGCGGTGATATGGGTTGCATCACAGGAAATACCCCACCCTTCAAGCCAGGCAAGAGGAGTGGCGGAAGATTCAACAAGATGATCTTCAGTTGTAAGAAGTATCCAACCGCCACCATCACCTAAGGACAAGCCATCACGATTGCGATCAAAAGGTTTTGCAGCCGCCAGCGACAAGGCTTTCAAGCTGTCAAACCCGGCAAGAATAAACTCAGCAACCAGATCAACTCCCACAACCAGAGCATATTCACACTCTCCGGCAGCCAGTTGCATCGCCGCCTGCACTATTGCCAGACTACCGGAGGCACAAGCCCCACTCACCGTAATTGATTCTGTGCGCAGATTAAGCTCTTTTTTTATATAATCTGCAAGCTGGTACGGCTGTCCTTCAACATTTGCAGATCCAATGATAAGCTCGTCCACCGCGGCCTTTGTTGTGGCGCAGAACAATCTGGTGTTTTCATCAAGTGGCGGAATATCTTCAAGCAGACGGTCAACAACACTCTTTAGCCGTTGCCAGCTTCCACCAACTCCGGCAAGTCCCTGTATCAATCCAAGGGGGTACTTTGTGGAGACAGACGAAAATTCCTCTGCAACAAGTCCACACTGCCCCCGCAGTAAACCATCCCACGTCGAGGACAAATCGCCAAGTGGTGTGAGGATATTGCCAGCCGTTATCGCAATCTTTTTCATTTTCTTTGACTACCCTTTCTTTCCAGCAAAACCATCCCGCCATTTTCTTTTAAAATCATTAAGCCAATCCGGTGCCACCAGCAACACAGTACCATCGGGTTCTGTCATTAATTGAACAGTATAGCCGCTGGCAGCAAGCATTCCATCCTGATTATATATAGTGTATGAATAATTCAATCTGGCGGCGTCAGCCCAGTGCAACGCACTTTCAATAATGATGTTTTCATCAAAACGAAGGGGATGTTTATAATCCAGATGCATCTGCACCACAGGAGCAACCGTATTATTTTCCATGAAGATGTGATAAGACAAGCCGTATTTATCACCAAAGGCGATGCGACCGTCCTCAAGATAACTGGGAAAACGTCCGTGCCATACCATGCCAAGGGCATCAACATCCTCAAATCGTACCCTGCGTTTCGCTTCTGCGATTAGCGGTGCAGGATCGCTCTCCTGCCGCCGAAAATATTTTTTTGCAAACCCCATTTTTATACCACAATCCTATTGTATAGAAAATTCGGCGGAACCGGTTGCAACCTGCTCTTTATCGGTTCTCTGGATCACAAAAAATCCAGACCAGTTTTCCTCTTTCTTTGTAAAATTGATATCGACCACCACCTTTTCACCGGGCTGAATCATCGCTCTGAACTTTGTCCGTTCATATCCCATCGGTAAAAGTGATCCACCAAGGACACATTCAGCAAGATACCGGATCATTGCCAGTTGCACTATCGCCGGTAAAACAGGCTGCCCCGGGAAATGCCCGCTAAAACCAGGGTAATCCTCATCAAACATAAAAACAGCCGTAGCCTGTAGATGTTGATCATCACAAATATCAACATGATACTCCAGACAACTTTTTTCCAGAGCCTGATAAAGTGATACCTGTTTATTAGTCACTGCAACTCCTGATTAATTTTGTCTGATATTTTCCAGAAAAATACCTGTGCCAAGCCATGGTTGACTATATTGTATCACTTTCGCATTTCCCCCTTCCATCTCTCTAACAACGACTTGCCAGAGTGTAAAAGGCCAGAGTCGTGCGGTTTTGCGCCAAACATGGTCTTTTTCTTCTTCACTGCACAATTGTAGCAACCAGCTCCAGCCACAAGGCTTTGTCGAAGGCTCAGATAAAAAAATATTCTCAAGTGATTGTGCAAAAAAACCTGCCAGCGAACTCTCTTTTAGAACGCCACCAGACGGTAGATTCGCACGATCGTCCCCACTGTATATCTCACCTTCCAGCAGTTTCATCCCGGTTGCATCAAGAAGAACATAAGACAGACCTGCTGGACGATTACGCAGGGCCAAAAGACCGGAAAACTGTTGAACGCCCCACCTCTCCAGACGAATATTAAACAGACTTGACTGTTCCGTGTCCGGTGTCAGTACTTCCTCACTTTTTTGTGCCAGCGGTAAACTGCATCCTGCACACAAAATCAAACAGAAGAAGAGAAAAATCAGCCAGCGCATGAGAATTTTTCCTCATAATAGGCAAGCAGGGCCGGGCTGACAAAAATAGCCACCGGCCAGGCGACACCAATTCCGACAAGAACCGTAATTCCCAGAGCGTGCAATGCGGGATGACTGGCAAAAGAGAGCACTCCAAAACCAATCAGCGAACTGGCAGCACAGATACTCACCGCAGGAACAGCAACAGATCTGCGACTATTCAACCTGGAACAGACCATAAAAATACCGTAATCAACACTGAGGCCAATAACCATAATCCCCATGATAAGGTGCATCATATTCAGTGCCCCACCTGTTACATAACAGAAAATCGACATCGCAGAAAGGGCCGACAGGACGGGGGCCAGTACCGCTATAACAGTTACAATATTACGAAACTGCAGCCCGACCAACAGGACAATAACAGATCCGGCCGCAAGGGAAAGCGTGATAATATCATGACGTAACAGATGTTCCCCCCCCGCCCGCCATTTGGAATTTGCCAGGATTGCTATTCCTGGCTCTCGCTCTGCAAACGACAAGAGTTCGGGTAATACGTTCCCATCAACAGCCACTGTGGTCAGAGCAAGATAGTCTTCGACCCCTGCAATGTGGGGTGAAGGTATTTTCAGCATTGACGCAAACATCGGCTGCAGCGAGCCACGAACGAACTCGGCCGGAGTGAGTAATGCAGGCCCTTTGTCCAGCATGGCGAAAAAAGGTGCAAACGCCTGATCGGTAAAACCCTGTGCTCTGGCTGCCGCCAGAAATTCCTTGTCAAACCCCGGCCTTCTCTGCTGCCAAAACGTTTTCCAGCGATCACTGTTTTCCTTCCGGGCAGCCCCCCCCGGCAGAACCGGTGCAAACGATTGAAACGTGTTGATGCCCTGATCTTTTAAAAAAGTATACACTTCACTATTTCTATCAAGAACTTCCTCAAGAGTCCTTCCTTCTGCAACAACAAACGCCTGGTCACCTTTACCGCCCCATGTTGCACTAAAATGATCTTCATCCTGAACAACCCTGGCATCGGCAACATCCAATACCCTTAAATCACCATTATATTGCAACAACGGCCAGGAAAGTGCTCCACACAACAACAAAAACAGCCATGTAAAAAGTATTGTTCCACGCCACCTTGCCGACAATTGTATCTCCGGCAGGATTTTTTGATGTGCAACCGCTTTCTCCCTCATATGGTCTGAAATAATTGTTGGGATCAGTAACCAGGCAAAAAGAACAGCAAGTAGAATACCTGTAAGAGCCAGAGTTGCCATCTGTCTATGGGATGCCACCTGCGAAAAAAACAGGACAATAAATACCGCAGAGGTCGTCAGGGTTGCAAAGAGTACTGGTTTTCCAACACCCTTCAGCAGATCTTTTTGGCTCCCCTCCTCTTTGCTCAAAGTAAGATAGAGATGAATGGAAAAATCCACGGCAATACCAAGTAAAACAATCCCAAATCCCAGAGCAAGCCCGCTCACTTCCCCAAAAACGGCCATTGTCATAGCAATTGCCGGTGGAGCTGCCAGGAAGGGTACACTCAGCACCACAAGCGCGCGGACGTTTTTTAATGTAAGGCTCAATAAGGTAATAAGTAAAATTGTCGCCAGCGGCAGCAGTAATCGCAGATCATTTTTGACAATGCGGCTGTTGGCCAGAGTATGCGGCAGAGTGCCTATCGTTCTAGCCTCCACACCTTTACCAAGAGATATTGCAAAAGCGTCTGTGAGCAGCGTATCAACGCTTTCTGCCACGTGGGAATCGGTCAAAGGCAGCTTGCTTTCCGCAATGAGCAGACAGCTCCTGCCGTCACGACTCATGAGAAAACCATTATCAAAACCCATGGAGAATTCTGATTGTAAATATTTCAGCTTTTTCAACACAAGTGGAACGAGTCCAAGAGGATCCTGCTGCACCTGTTTTTTCAAAGCGATTCCTGCGGGACTGTTGAGCAACGTAAAGGTATTATGGAGAGATTTTTCTATTCCCTCCTTTGTTGTCATCTTGTCAAGTATATGAAAATCGTCACCATCAAGGAGGAGGGGCAAAGACGATTGCAGTGTACGAAAAAGTTCGGACTCGTACCCTTTGGGTAATCTGGACAGGACAAAAGAAAAACGACCGCTTTTCTGCAGTATGTTACCGAGCTTTTCAGCACTTTTCTGGAGCGCTTGCTTGTTCTGCCCCGGTTTTCCTCCAGAGCTATCCTGGACTGTGAGGGTAATAAACACCCTGTCTACCAATCCCATCTTCTGCAACAGACTGATATCTCCTCTTACGGCGCCATCGGGCAGCAAATCAAGGGCATCATCACGAAGATCAAGATGCAGACAGGAAATAATGGTCGCCAGAACAATCAGAGACACAAAAATCCATCTTAGGAAAATACTCCGCCTGCTCATTTTTCCCCACAGCGGGTAAACAGCGCATCCGGCAATTCACTATTCAAAGTATACGAATGGAAAATGATACGGGTGAAATCTCCTCCCGGCTCTATAATATCGACCTGAGAAGGCTGTTTTGTCTCACTATTGAAATCAATGTGTACTGCTGCGATATACTCTCCGATGGATTTTTCTTTTGGGGTAATAATTAAACCACTAACACCCTTCATTTCCATCAGATATCGCTTACCTATTTTTGAATAATCGCCACCAAGCCAGAGCCAGAGCTGTTCGGCCACAGTTTTCATAACCGGGTCAGAAGCCAGCTCAAAATGAACCGGAGGGGATTGATCACTACACCGAAGCCCATTTCCACCGTTAAAGACCAGAATAGATGGAACCGGGTCGGTGAATTCCCATCGCAGTTTTTCCGGACGAACTATCGTCAGCCGACCATGGAATATCACGGGCTTTGCAAAGAGAGCCAGATGTCTCTCCTGGGTAAATTTACTGGAAAAAGACGTCACCTGATCTGCAGCTGCCTGTACTTCAGCCAGAAAATCAGTTAACTCCACCTTATCTGCACGGGAGGTCAAGGGAGACAAAAAGAGACAGTAAAAAGCAAGGACTGACAGAAGGAACAACCCCCTTCCATAACGTTTTAAAACAGTATGTAACTCCATTCTAATCCGGTTCCTCCCACACCTTGATATCACCTGCGGCCAGCAGTTCATCGCCGTCAAAGACCTCTCCATGGATGATTTTCACTGCACCAAACTCAAAGGTTTTCTCTGTTTCAATCCGAACAGTGCTCCCCGCCACAGCCTTACCGGGAAAAGAAAAGGTATCTACCCCAACCAGCATACCATTTTTCTGCCCCACTCCTGCACAAAGAGCGTCATATCCATTTGCCATGGCAGTTGCCTGGGCAACCAGCTCTATAAAAAACTCGGTCAACAATCTTCCTCCGAAGAGACAAATGCCCGACTTCGGCAAAACAGCCTTTGCTGTTGAACTATTGCCCCATCGCCGAATAAGGCTGTCCACAAACAGCATCGGTGGCCGATGGGGCAATAAATCCTCCGCAGGCAATGGAAGTTCCGGTATATCTGTTGTTAAGGTTTTCTCCATAATCGACTCATAGTTACATGTACATACCACCGTTGACACTTATAACCTGGCCGGTAATATAATCGGCATCTTTACTCAGTAAAAACCGCACAACGCCCGCCACCTCGTCAACCTTACCAACACGGCCAAGGGGGATCAGTGGCAGAATTTTATCCAGTGGTAATTTTTCAATCATTTCTGTTTCTATCAGGCCGGGAGAAACCACATTTACCAGGACATTTCGCTTCCCCAGTTCTCTGGCCAGAGCTTTGGAACCACCTATCAACCCCGCCTTGGCAGCAGAATAATTAACCTGCCCCGCCTGCCCTGTCTCGCCTGAGATAGAAGCTATTGAGATTATACGTCCCTGCCGTTTTGAAAGCATCATTTTGGAAAAAAGCCGGCCAAGAATAAAAAAACTGTTCAGATGGACATTAAGTACATCATCCCATTCTCTACGCTGCATAAGAGGCAGGATATTATCCCTAGCAATCCCCGCATTATGCACAAGACCATAGGGTACTACCTCATCAAACAATGGTTCAAGTACTGCCGTGGCAGCGGCTTCATCTGCGACATCAAAGGGCAGCAGTCTGCAATTTCTGCCAAGATCTTCAATCTTTTTCTGAATACTTTCAGCAGCCGCAGTAGATGACCTGTAGTTAAGCCAGATATCGTACCCGGCACGGGCAAGATTCAAGGCAATAGCTGCCCCTATGCCCCTGCTGGCCCCACTGACAAATATAATTTTTCTCTCCTCATCCATACCTTGCTCACCCTTTTTTCAATGTAATTCGAACTTTCCCGTTCACCCCTTCAACCCTGCAATCGAGCACATTACGATTTTTTGCACGATATATCTCATCCCCAATAATCATTGCTGCCGCAAGAGGAGCACATGTATTTTCCACCCTGTCTCCAAAGTCAACTGCTTCACGATAGCTCAGAAAACCAAGAGGATCGCACATAAAACCATCAATTTCAGAATGATCAAGATAGAATGCAGTGCCACGTTCTTCCGGCTCTGCTTCCAGTAGCCAGCACACTGCCCCCGGATGCCATGAATATTCATCAACACCGTGACTTTTTCTGGCATCATGCAAAAGAGCACTGTAGGTCTCCACTTGCAGTACCAGACACCTTGTAATAGTGCCTGATTGCAAGGCCAGACTGGCCTCCTGCAATGCTCTGAAAAACGGAAAGGAAAAATCAGTTACCGTAAGTGCGCAGCCTTTGATTTTGAAAATAGTAGCCATATAACCGACGGCCGCATTAAAAACCGAATGGGAAAAAAGGATTGGTGATGCCTGCTCACCTGCAACAATCTGATCCAAAACCCCAAAGTTCGTCTCCATGGTACCAAACGTTGTACCAAGAATGAGGCCACAATCACCATGTGCATCCTGAAAACCCTCGTCCACTGCCAGAAAAGTCTGGAAAGCAGCAACAACAGCCAGCTGAATAAATGTATCGGCCCGGCGCAGATATCGACCCAATTCTTCCGGTATACGTAGGTCCTGGAGATAATTTCCAGACACTGCCCTGACAGAAACTTTCATACTCCAGCCCCTTCGATGACAAGTGCCGAATTTGAGCCACCAAAGGCAAGGGACTGGCTGATTCCCACTCGGCCGGAAAAGGTGACATTCTGTGCTGATGGCAACACTTGAAACGCGAACTTCGGGTCGGGATTCCGACAACCAATCGTCCCCGAGACCTCACCTCTATTAAGATTCATAAGTGTAAAAACGGCTTCAATGCCGCCAGCCGCACCTAAAGTATGGCCAGTGGCCCCCTTTGTTGAAACAACCGGCACAGCAGGATCAAAACCTATAGCTGCAAGAGCGTTTGTTTCCGCCAGGTCGTTCGCAGGAGTTCCCGTTCCATGGGCATTGATCATACCAATCATCCCGCCTGTGATGCCCCCATTGTGCAAAGCCTTTCCAAGGGCCCGCTGCAACCCTCTACCCTCTGGATCAGGTGCGGTGGGATGGTGTGCATCACCTGCAATACCATAGCCTCTAATCCACCCGCAAATATTGCGATTTCCGGCAAGCGCATTTTTCTCCGCTTCCAGTAAGACCACCCCACTCCCCTCACCGAGGTTAAGACCTTTGCGGTCACGATCAAAGGGTCTGCATTCTTCTCTGGAAACAAGCATCAGGCTTTTAAAACCATGACAGGCGATCCTTGACAGTTCATCAGCACCACCACCAATAGCAATATCACAAAGCCCATGCTCAAGCCAGCTTTTGGCGACACCAATTGCATCCGTTCCGGAAGCACAGGCGTTGGTGATAACAAGGCGCGGTCCTTTTACCCCTAAAAAATCTTGAACAGCATGGGAAATATTTGACGCAAGATAGGTAAAAAGAGGTCCGGAATTCGGGTCTACCCCCGCTTTCCACTCCCGATAATACTCTTCGTTGTGAAAGGTACAGCCCACCGTCGTTCCAAGGGCAATTCCGACCCGCTTTTTCTGCAGATCTGCAACCGACATCTCCGCCCGTTGCAGTGCCTCTTCAATGGCGACAAGAGCCATCAATAGAGTTCTGTTAAACCGGGAAATCTGTTGCTGTTTTGCTAACGACAAACCGGAAAAGGGCTGTAACCACTGGTCTTGAACGAGAAAGCATGGCGCTGTGAAATCGCCAGGAAAATATCCGCTCGCAACCGGCACATGAGCAGCAACACCTGCCCTTATATGCGCAGCAGCAACTTTTGCATTCTTACCCGCAGCAGACACACAGCCATAGCCGATTACAGCAATCGATGGTACCAGCAATTTTGACATACCTTCCCCGAGCCAGCGAACATTAAATTCCCGGGACTGCTATTTTCCGAGAGTGACAACAGTCCCTTTCAGGGCAACATTAACCATCATCCTGCCAGCCAGACAGGTAAATTCGGTTGTACTCGATTCCTTATTATTTTAAATATTGGAAACGATATTAATAACAGCATTGCCTCCTTCTCTGACAGCCCGGTCACGCAGAGCATCTAAGGCAGAAGCCATGGCCCAACTACAGGCGAAAACCCTCTCCTTGCCAAAAGCACTGGTTCTCTTGCTGGTTTTATAGCTGCCAAACTTTTTAAGAACCGGAGGATGAGCCTGTTCCCCCCAGAAGAATGAGATATCATCTCCAAAAAGTTCTTTTACCTGTTCAAACTCAAAGGCCTCATTTATGGAAACTTTTTCAATCACATCCCTCGCTGTTGCCGAAGAGACACAGATAAAAAACGACAACACACAAACCACAGAGATTCTTTTAATCATGACTTCCTCCTTTTTACTTTTTATTCTTTGTGATCAAGTACATATAGAGCAAGGCTTTCAACCGAAGCAAAAGCCTTCTTCCCCTCATCCATATCTTCAATTTGAACGCCGAAATGTTTTTGCACAAGCACAACTAGCTCAACAGCATCGAGTGAATCAAGACCTAAACCATCACCAAACAACGGTTCCGTATCACTGATATCCTCGGGTTTTATTCCCTGAATTTTGAGATCATTGACGAGTATTTCTTTTAATAGCTTTTTCGTTGTTTCCATTTTTTCCCTTAGTGCTCTTCCAATTAAGTTATTGTTGCCAAAAATAATAAAAATTATACCATTGGCAAGGATATAATTTGAGATATTCTTCAATAGCCTTTATGTATCTGGTACTACAGTCCAGAAGCATCTTATCCCGTTCATCTCTTTTTTCATACTCTGGATAAAATGTATCCCAGATTTTCAATTGATAACTCTTTCTTCCCGTTTTTGCGGCAAGAAGAATTGCGACAGGTGCACCAACAGACGAAGCAAGCTGATATGCTCCATTGGGAATACGCACAGAATCGCCCAGAAAATCAACTATTGATGACGAACCTTTGACAAACCTGTCACCCATGATTGTCACGACCTCTCCACGGCCAAGCGCCGCAGCAGCTTCGATCATTCCTCCAAATTCGCTATCTGCATCAATTATTTCAAAAGGCGGTGCTGTTGACTGCAAATCAAAAAAATGCTTTGCCGCAGCCTGTTGATCGTACTGCATCAGGGCATGCACCGTAACCGGCAGGCCTCCGAGCTGGGCCAGCGCTGATTGCCAGTTGCCCACATGTCCAGTTAGCAACACCAGCCCCTTACCTTCATTTATCAGTTCAGTAAGAGTGTCAAACTCTACACATTCACCATCAAGTGTTGCATTTTGTATTAATCCGAGCCACCCCCGGTCAACCAGCACCTGACCAAACGACAGGACATTTCTATAGGTAAGCCACCAGTATGTCCAACCGCTTTCATCTGGAAATCTGCGTTTGAGGTAATGCTTTGTTGTGCGATGTATTTTCCTGCTGCACAACACATAAACAAAAACGACAGGAACAAGCAATACGCGCCCACCAGCATGACCAAATAACTTGAGTGCGACATAAAAAAAGAAATGCCCCAATGCTTCCAGGCGGGCCATAAACGTTTTTCTGCCAATCGTTGCATCAGCCATGAATCACGGTTTCTCCCTGCCATTTTCGCCCAAGGCGGTACACCAGAAAAGCTCCGGCAAAACCCAACAGGGGGCCAATAAGTAACGAGCCGATAAACCAGTCAAAAAGTCTGACATGAATCTCCAGCAACCATTTTTCCCAAGACAAATCCAGAATGAATTCCCCTGTCCTGAGAAAATAGCCCGTCTCTATGCACAATACGGGAACAAGTGGTGGCATGCAAAACTGACTGGCGGCAACAGCTGCAATTTTATTAAGATGCCACCTGTGCGCCACATAAATAATAATCAGGGTATGGCAAGCCAGCAGAGGAAGAGCTCCCAGAAAAATACCGAGCCAGACAGCAACACCAAGCCAGAAAGGCGATGCGTTTTCACGGCAGAGGTTCCCCAGTGTTTTAAAAGGATTTTTAACAACAACTGCTTCCCTCTTCTTTTTGTCTTTCTTCGATAATCTACCATGGGGAACGGGAAGCAGCCTGCGACAGAGCAAAACCGTGTGCAGTTGTGTCAGTCGCCAGTTATCAAGAAATTTATGGAAATGGCTGATCCTTTCAGCTTTTGGAGGATAATGCACAGAAACCGGTACAGAGCGAGCTGGTATCCCTGCCCAGATTGTTTTGACCAGTACTTCTACTTCAAAATCATATCTGGTTTTCAGCAGGTGCAGCGCCAACAGCTCTTTTACAGGATATAACCGCATGCCACTCTGTGTATCACTTAATTCCACCCCGGTTTCAAGTTGAATCCAGAAATTTGAAAAAGCCCGACCAAAGTGAGATGCGCCTGGTACTGTATCCTGAACCATCTCCCTTGCTCCGATGATTATTGCCGGCCAGACGCCCGTTTCAGCCTCCGTCACAAGATGTAGTGATTCCGCCGGATCATGCTGGCCATCGGCATCCAGAGTAATAATTGCCTCAAAGCCCTGCTTTTCAGCCAACCTGGCACCAGCAAGAAGGGCGGCACCTTTTCCACGATTGTGTGGCAGACGATGCAGTTGACAGTCCAGATGCGTCAGTTCCTTCCAGCCATTATCATCACTGCCGTCATCCACCACAAGAACAGGATACCCCGTCGCAATCGCCTTGCAGGTAACATCAGCAAGCGTTGATCCATGATTGTACACCGGGATAACCAATAATACTTTCAACTCTTTTTTTGCCATCACCGTCTACGTTTTTTCAGGACAAGATCCCATAAGGGCCCCACGTGACCCATTTTATGCAACATGGTAATACGATCTTCAAACTCATGACAAGGATAAATACGATCAATACGATCAGCAAAGGAGTGTTTTATACCGGTCACAATTTCATCCATTGAAATTGTGGGAGAGACATAAAAAACAGGTGACAGAAGGACACTGTCGGCAGCAATTATACCATCCAGCACAGCTCTATCGAAAATCCCGGTTCCCGGTAGGATTCGAATTCCTGCAAAAGCAAACACTACGCTATTATTGAGTTTTTCAATATTTTTAAAACCCTCCTTCAGCGTGTCACTATTTTCTTCAGGCCCTCCGAACATAATAAAATGGGCACAGGCAATTTCCTCCTGAATAATTCGTCTGTGCACAGTAAGAACATCTTCAAAAAGAAAATTCTTGCCTATCCCGGCAAGAGTACGATCACAGGCAGCATCCGTACCAAGTTCCATTGCTGCGAGTCCGGCTCTTTTCATCAGCTTCAGATCCGATGCTTGCAAATTTTGCGGCCTGAAAAACGCACACCAAGGCAATGTATTTTCTCTTCGTATAAGCGCCTCAGCCACCTCGAGGAATCGCCCATCCGGATCATTAAAAAAAGAATCGGCGAAAAAGATATATTTTGCCCCTGAATGGGTGCCGAGGTGTATTACCTCTTCAGCAACCTCATCCGGGTCTCTATAGCGGATTTTTTTTCCTTCTATGGTTGGATACGAGCAATAGCTGCAGGTATACGGACATCCCCGTTTGGTCTGAACATTGAGCATTCCACCATGTTCAATATAATATTTAGCAGTGGATGGTGTCAGATCAGACGGCTGCCAGAGACCTTTGTCCGGTTTTGAATAAAACAGTTTTTCTGCAGGAGGTCGACCAGCAGCAATTTCTCCGGCAAGCCAGGGCAGCAGGGTTTCACCTTCCCCCACAACACCATAATCCGCCTGCAACAGCTCAAGAAGACCTTCGGGAATTATGGAAAAAGCAGGTCCGCCGAGAACAATTCGACCATCAGTTAATCTCCGGATACAGCGTACCGTTTCAACAATCTCGGTGAGATACTCATTGGGTGCGGCACTATCAACTGAATCAAGATTCCGAATCGAAACCCCCACCAGATCATACGATGTCCCCGACAGGAGTTGTGACAGAGCATTAAGACCACCATCTGCCAGAATATCAAAATGTTCAACCCGGTGACCATTTTTTCGTAGTGCGCCGACGAGGCAGGCAGCACCAAGTGGGTAAACAGGGTACGGAGTTACAACCTGATTAGCCGAAACAATTAAACAATTGATCGCACTCCCACCCATCACTGAAGTGACCATTGACGTTCCTTTTCCAACTCACGGGGCTTATAGGTTCCGTCTGCCATCTCTTTTTTGACAAGATCTGTAAAGAGTCTTGCCATCCGCAGAGACTGGGGCATATCTTTATAAAACGCATCCCAGGCATAAGAATACATCTCTTCCAGCTTTTTCGGGCTCATGTTTTTGGGTGTATAGACCGCCTCAGCGGTGGTATAACGCCCCCAATCCCGATGTAGAATACGTCCCTGTTTTTCATATCTCTCGGTAACCGCTGTGTGCGGAAACGGCGTCAAAATCGAAAATTCGGCCATATCCACGTCAATCTCCAACAAGAAATCGATCAACCTTTTGATATAGTCCGCATCCTGATTATCGGTGCCAAGCAAAACAGCTGCTTCCACGCCTATACCGTGATCCTTGAGGCGTTTCACCCGGTCCCTGATAACATCTGATGTATCAAATACGGCCTGATACACATACCAGCATCCGGCCTTGGCGGCCTTGGCTATCACCTCTTCATCATCGAGGATAGGGTGGCTTATCCATTTCTTTTTAAGCGGTATCAATGCCTCAAAGAGATCCATAACCCACTCTTTACTCTGGGCAAGAGAATTATCGACCAGAAACAGTCGGTTATTGTCTATACTCTCAATTTCCTCAATAACCCTGTCCATGGGTCTTGGTCGAAACTGCTGACCTCCAAGAAAAGCAGTGGCACAGGGAAAACAGTTAAATCTGCACCCTCTCGAGGCGTGCACAAGATCGACCATCCGCACTCCTCTGTACACATAACGTTTATCGTTAAGAATAGATCGCCGTGCCGGCCCGATCGAATCTATGGGCGGAAAATCATGGAAAAAATCATATTTCCCCTGCAATTGTCCTCTTTCAAAATCGCTGAAGACAGAAGCAAGGCGACCATCTTCCGTTTCACCGAGAAAAATAGAATCAACAAATGTTGCCACCTCTTTCGAATGCAGCATTGTGGAAATCCCACCGGCTACCACCTGTACACCCAGCTCCCGATACTGGGCGGCGATTTCTTTGCCCCTCGGCAACTGACAGGTCAGCATCATTGAAAGAAGAACAATATCTGTCGATGCCGAAAAATCAATTTCATCAACATTTTCATCAATAAACCGTACTTCATATTTTTCAGGAATAGATGCCGCAACACAGACTGGACCGTGGGGTGGCAGATGAAATTCAGTCTGTTCGGGGATTTTATTCCATTTGGGATAGATCAGTGTCACTGTCTGCATATTTTTTTCCAACAAAAGTTAAATTTACTTTAAGCGTGTCACCATGCTCTGGATCGTCATAATGGTCAAATTCACAGGCGAGCATAAATGAAAGTTCTTTTTGCGAAAGCAGAAGTCTTTTGGCCTCAGAAATGGCAAAATAAAATGGCTTTCTCACTTCCAGCAGGGCATATACCGGCCCAACAAGGCCAAATTGACTTGCCGCCTCAGCAAGTGGGATATTGGGCAGAGTGTAACCAAACAAGGCAGGGCTTGCCAGGCCCGAACCATTTTCCATGGTGCGGATAAAAGCCTTATCCGTATGCAGAGACCCTCTTTTTGTGCCGCCAACAAGGCCAACCTGCAAGCCAAGGTCAGAACATTTCTGACCTCTTTTCAAAATGTGCTTTTCCTGCAATAACAGACCAATTTTTACAAGCAGCAGACGGCAAAGAGGCGTCATACGGCCCCAGCGTCCGGGAATTGTACCCAGCACAGCAACGCTCTCATCACCTGCCTGATCGTTAAAGACCCATGAGTATGTTGTCTCTTTTTCACCCATGATCGCTCAGTTTTTGATTTTTCCTGTTTCCAGCCAGCACAAAGGGTCTGCTGCAAGATAATCTCCGGTAACCTGATATGCATGGCCCCGGCAACCATAACAGGTCTCACCTATATCACATTCCCCGCACTGCCCTTTAATGCGGGTTCTGATATTTCTCAGATCCTCAATCACCGGACTCTCATGAAGTATATCTGCCAGTTTTTTTTCTTTAATATTACCAACACTGAGATTCACTCCAGGGCATGGATGAACATCTCCATTGGAGGTAATGGTACAGGAATATTCATGGCGTGCACACTGGGAAGCGGCGAGTGGCGGATGCGGACTCCAACCGCAGGAAAATTCTTCCCTGTCAATCCGGGACAACTCTTCAAACAGCATTTTCACCTCGACCGGTGTTACTTCAAGATCGGGGTATTCCGTTGCCCTGCCCTGCATGGTCATCGCTTCGACATAGGGTATAATTCCTTCTTTTCTGGCCCAACGCCACAGCTCCGGTAACTCATCATAATTTTGTCTGCAGATAATAGTTTCCACGCCAAGGGAATGGTTCTCATCGGGATATCCTGCATTCGACAGGGCAGCCAGTCCCTTTTCAATGGCAGCAAAAGCACCTTCTTTACCCGCAAGATAATCCTGCACATCAGGTTTTCTACTGTTCATTTTCAGAACCACCCCGACACCCAGTTTAAAAAGCCGGTCTGCAACATCACGGGTCAGTTTGAGACCGTTTGTAAACAGATCGGCGATAAGTTTTTTCTCGCGAATATATTCGATCACCTCAAAGATATGTGGATATATCAGAGGTTCACCACCCCCGAGAACAATGATTTTTTTGGTACCCAGGGCAACAGCCTGATCAATTACACCAAAAATTTCATCTAAAGAAAGTTCATTATCGAGTGGTGTACCTGATGCTGCATAACAATAGAGGCAGCGAAGATTACAAGCCCTTGACAATTCAAGCTCTATTGACAGCAACCCGTTACGTTTTCTTGATTCGAGAATTTCCTCAGGGGAGAATTCCATCCCCAGCTGATCACCTAAACACGTCATCGTTTTTTCTATTTACAAAATATGAATTAATAAAAAAGTACCATCCTTAATTTTCCAGAAACACTTCATTTCCGAAAATCAAAGAATTTCTTCGGCTTTCTTCCGCCATCTCCCCGCATTACCGAATCAACTTCTGCGCTGCTTTTTATGACTACTTCAGGCCGCACACGAATATGAGCCTGTAGTTTTGCAACAACCGTTTCTTCGTTGACCTGCGCATCATCACAGCCAACGATAACTGTTATATCGTCTGTCCCTTCAGTGATGGATCTCACTTCAATATAGGCTGCGGTAATCTGTGTAAAATCCTGCAGAGCGTAAAAAACAGCTTCGGGATAAAACGTAGTCCCCTTGTACTTCAAACGCTGGGCTAATCGCCCTTCTGTTGGGCCAAGGCGCTCGGTGGACCAACCACAGGAACAGATCCCGCTGTGCAACCGACCAATATCCCCGGTTTTAAAACGTACCAGCGGAAACCCTCTCACTCCCAGGGGAGTTACCACAATTTCCCCTGGTTTTCCTTCTGGAAGAATATTGTCATCCTCGTCAACAATTTCAACCAGCATTAATTCAGGGTGCACATGACCACCGGCAGCAGCCGAACATTCACCAAAAGCAGTTTCAAACTCAGTTGCGCCATAGGAGACATGAACTCTGCCACCCCAGATATTTTCAAGTTGACGACCGGATTCCGTCAAAGAAAAATCCGGTTTCCGCATCGGTTCACCGATGGTTATCACAGTAGTCACAGAACTAGCGGCCACATTATAGCCATTGTCCTGGCCCCACCGACCGAGCTCAAGCAAAAAAGAAGGTACCCCCAAAATAACTTTAGGCCTCAGCTTTTCGATAAGATACCACTGTCTTGCAACCTGCCCCGGACCACTCCTGATTGCAGTGCCGCCAAGAGAAGTCACACCCGCGTAATAGGCAAGCCCGGCAATAAAACATCTGTCCAGGGTAACGGTAAGAAGAACTCTGTCTCCTTTTCGCACTCCCGCACTGTAAAACGCCACCGCTTCATTAAATGCAAGCCGCTGCAGATCTTCTTGCGTATAGGGGACAATAACCGGTTCACCTGTTGTACCCGAGGTAAGTGCAATATCTCTGATTTGTCTCTCATCGTTCAAACCAAAAAGTGCTGGAGCTGCATCGATATCTTCCCGGGTTGTAAAGGGCAGATCGGCGAGTCCATTCAAATCGGCCATAGAGGTTGCGGTAATACCGTTCTTCCCATAGAGTTCTCTATAAAAGGGAATGCACAGTGTCCGGGTTATATGATCCCGTAAAAACAACAGTTGCCGCTGCTTTCTGGAAGCGGGTTCCATGCGTCTCAGTTCCAAGGCCTGATCCAAGTCATATACACTATTTTTCTGCACTACGACTGCCCCATCAGTGTTTTTTTAATCTCCTGCCGCACCTTCTCATTCAATGCCTTCACCCGTTCATACTGGTCACCTTCAGTCGAGGGATACACCGGTGCAAGGACAATCAGTTTAATTCGACCAGGGTTAAGAAGTCGCCTGCCGGGCGGCAGTACCTTTGCCGCACCAAAAATGCAGACGGGCACCACAGGCCTGCCTGTCTCTACAGCCAGAACAAAAGCCCCTTTTCTAAAACGGCCAAGTCTGCCATCACGGGATCTGTGCCCCTCCGGCCAGATAGTAACTGAGCAGCCATTATTTAATAAATCCGTGCACTTTTCCCGTACAGAATCCCAGCCATCATCTGCATTGGCATATCCGGCCAGCCGCATAAAACGACCATACAATGGGATTTTAAAAGGCCAGGATGTAACAAAACTGTTTTCATCAGCGGCAACTGCTCCAAACAGATACGGGTCAATCGCCGACGTATGATTTGCCACATAGATTGACGATGGAGTCAGCTTCCTTGTCCGATATTCGACCTTAACAGGTGCAAAAAACAGCCCTTCACAAACAAGAACCCTGCCATACAAACGTATTGCACGCCTGAGAGTTGATCCGACTCCACGCGAAAAAAAGAGAACATTAACGAGAAGAATAAAAGGAAGTAAAACCAGCCCGAGCAGAGTGAACAAAAAGAAAAACAGCAAGCAGTATATATTTAAAAAAACCTTCAGCAAGGCAGTTACTTCTCCATCTTTTTTTCTGATTGCAAACGAATCAGAAACTGAAAAAGATCTTCCATTGTTCTGATGGAACGTAAAGCTTCTTCATCAGTCATTCTCATCCCAAACGTTTTTTCGAGAACAACCACCATATCAACAGCATCAAGACTGTCGAGACCCAAATCTTCGTAGAGTGTCGCTTCCGGACCCATTTCCTGCGGATCCAATTCAAACTCTTCAGCAAGTACTTCAACAACCTTAGATCGAAGATCTTCTTCGGAACTCATTATCAAACTCTCCTAGCATCCCACAAAGGGGTACTCAGTTCAGTGCCCCCCTGAGGGGCATAAGTACCTTGGTGGTACATGTGAACATATAATTTCAAAATACACTTCATGGTTTCGTGTCTGTTTTTCAATGTGTGCGGGGTAAGGTACTGAGGACAAGAGAGGTATTCACACCTCCCAGAGCAAAATTATTCTTTAGAACCGTTTGCAAAGATTCCTTCCTCATTGTGGTTTCAAGCCTGGCAACTGCACAGCGACTGTCAATATGTTCAAGATTTCGGGTAGGTACTATCTCCTGCCGCAAAAGCATCTCCAGCACTACAATAAGTTCCAGTGCTCCCGCCGCGCCCAGGGTATGTCCGATATGTCCTTTAAATGAACTGACTGGAGTGGTCGAGTTAACCGCCATTGTAATTGCTGCAGCCTCGGCAATATCCCCAAGCTCTGTTCCCGTTGCGTGGGCATTGACATAGTCCACATCTGCACTGGTTATAGAAGCCTCTGCCATCGCCCGTGACATTGAAGTGGCCATCGATTTTTTATCTGGATTTGCAATATGACTTGAATCAGTAACATTGCCAAAACCGACAATTTCTCCGTATATATTCGCTCCACGCTGAACGGCGGATTCATATTCTTCAAGAACAATAATACCACTGCCACCACCACAGACAACACCGTTGCGATCACGATCAAAAGGACGACAGCCATTTTCAGGATCGCTATTGTTATTCGATGCTGCCCTTAAAAGATCAAAAACACCGGTAACCGAAGGATGTGCTTCATCTGCACCGCCGCAAAGCATAGCTTTCTGGCGACCTGCCTGAATCAAAAGATAGCCAAGGCCAATGGCCTGGGACGAAGAAGTACATGCACTTGCAGGAGCCCATTGCTCACCCCGAATACCTAATGCAAGGGAGACATTGGCCGAGCAACTATGTCCCATAACCTTAAAAAACTCACCCGACTTTACATCGCTGAGACTGCTGGTTGAGAGAAATTTTTTAAAAAATGATTCATAGGCCTCAGCACTGCCTGTAGTTGTTCCAATAACCACGCCCGTTTCACCGGATGTCAACAGATCTTCCGATAAGTCCGCATCCTCAATTGCTTCTCTACTCGCAAGGGTAGCATATTGGGCCATTGGCCCCATCGTCCGCCTGACACTTCTTGGCAACAGTTTTTTGGCATCATATGCTGGAACAGGAGCAGCAATGCAAGAAGTTAGCCCTTTAACTGCGGACCATTCCGGCATAAAACGTACAGCCGACCTCCCTGCCCATATACTTTCAAGAAAAACGGGAACACCTAGTCCAAAGGGGGAAACCGCTCCCCTTCCCGTTATAACAACCCGTTTTCTGGTCATCGCCTCACGTCCTCCCACAAGGACTCAATTCCGAGAATTTCACCAGCACTGACGAGACCGGAAATAGAAGAACCAGCGACCCCAGTCATAAGCGTCGACTGACCGGAGAGCAACAGACCGGGAAGTCGCGTCCGCACATCAGGGTTAAACTGATCAAGACAGTGCATTGCTCCATAGGCGCACCCTTCCGGTGCTGCAAGCTCATCGCGAAAAGTAAGTGGTGTACCTACGGCAAGAGGCTCAATATTGCCGCAGATATCCCCCCATCTCTGTTCTGCTGTCTGTATCATTTCCGCCGCAATTTCATCTTTGAATCTTTCATATTTTTCAGGTCTGTCTGCTGGAGCGCTTTTCTCAAACTCCATCACATCCTGCCAGTATCCAAGCCGAAGCAATATAATGCCATTTTGTTCCTCTTGCAACAACTCTTGCGGCAGCGGTGCTGTTCTGGTACTCGTCAGCATCATAGGCCGCATATTGCGGGGGCCAGTGTTGTTTTCAGGTAAAATATCGCCCCTGTCAGGGAGAAGATAATAATTCAAAACTCCTTTGAGAGTATCAAAAGAACGGTCTCCTTTACCAAAAACTGCAAACATGGACAAACTGTTCTTCAACCCCTGTAACCGATGAATGTAGGCTGGCCTGAAAACTCCAGCAGGGATTTTATCAACAAGAGTTGCGGGGTGCCCCGTATAAATCACATGCTGACAACGTATTTGCTCTCCACCTTCAATCTCCACACCAGCGACCTGTCCCTTCTCGACCAAAATGGAATCAACAGAGGATTCGGTGAATAATTGGGCTCCTGCGGTGCCAAGTACAGAAAGAAAACTATCGACAATGGCTTGACCACCTCCGGCAACTGTATACGCCCCGGAATAATAACCATGGGCAACAAGAGCATGAACTTCAAGTGAGGCTTGCTGCAGTGGGACACCATACAAAAATGCCGGTGCGGCCAGAACCGCCCTCAACTGCTCATTGTGTGTAATTGAATCGAGAAACCGAATCAATGATGTAGGCCTTGCCTTATACCCACGAATAAAAGGGAGCAGAGGCAATTGCGTGTGATAAAAAGGAACTGTGGAACAGATTCTTTGAACTTCGGAGAAATACGTATCTATTGCGCGACGTTCTTGCGGGTATTGGTCTTTTAATTCACTGATAATTTTTTCATACGAAAAATAACCGCGAACAACATCAGGTTTTCCCGTAAATTCAAAACGATCGTAACCCTCCACGCCAAGGGGGATAACTGACAAAGCGGAATCAACTCCGCAATAATGCCAAAGCCTGTCAAGTACTTCGCCGTCTCCAAGGCACCCTGTGTAATGAAATCCGACATCAAACGAAATTTTTTTCCGTTTAAACTGCCTCAGCGAACCACCAAAACTTGGCTGCTTTTCAACAACAACGACCTTTTTCCCTTTTCGGGTGAGTAGGGCCGCCGCCGTCAAACCGGCAATCCCACTGCCAACAACTACAACATCCGCCTTCACATAGTCCCTCTATTTGTACGTGCTCTCTCATTTGCAGAAAACGGATAGTTAACCAATTTTTGCTCTTTTCTCAATATCCTTCCATATTTTTATATATGCATTGCCAACTGATTTTGTTCCCGCATAGGTCAGTACCGGCGCCCTGTGGACGCCCATCTTCTCAATTTCAGTAGAAAATGGTATTGAACTCTCGAGAATATTTTTATATTGCCCGCGAAGTGAAACCATCGTCTCCTTGTGCAGGTTTTTACTTTTTTGCACCATGGAAAAAAACGGTATCAGTTTTTTACGCTGATATTTGTTTTTACCAAAAAACGTATACAACTGTTCAAGGGTGCGCACAGATAGTGTCGTTGGGATCACCGGCACAATAATCTTATCGGCGACCTTAAAGACATTTTCGGAGAGTAAAGATATATTTGGAGGACAATCCAGAATGATCACATCGTAGTCACTGTCAACCGCCCGCAAAGCTTTTTTTAACCGGGAACGGCTGTTTTTCATCCTCGATAAAAAAATGTCAAAATCACGATAGGTCAGATTTGCAGGCACAAGGTCAAGATTATCAAAATCACTCCCGCGAATAGCCCTGGTAAAACACTCCACATCTTTAAAAAAAGACTTCCCTTTTAATTTTTTTGAAGGTTTGACTCTATAATAAAACCCCGAAGCTCCCTGGGGGTCCAGATCGCAAAGCAACGTTCGCCGACCTTTCAAAGCACTTGCATATGCCAAATTCACAGATGTTGCAGTTTTGCCGACACCTCCCTTATTGCTGTAACAGGCCAGGATTTTCATTGGCAATCACCTCATTTTTGAAGAGTTTATCAAATGACTCACGTATTTCCGGACTGTCAAAACGTTCGAAATTTTTCATTACCTGCCTGCGTTCTTTATTTTGCAACCTATGGAGCATGGCAGTCAGAGCACCTATACTTTCGGCCACTTTTATGCCTTTTGCATTACCAGCCGGCTGACCGGCCAACACATTTTTTAAAAATATCTGTTGCACCGAATAATCGTTAAACCTGCCGAGATTATCCTGCAATCGTTTCAAAGATTTTATGCGTTGTCTGATTTCCTCTGCCGGAAAGAGCGTTGTAAAAAATTCCATCAGATAACGGAGTTTTTTACAGTGAATGCGAAGTTGATGAACCACTTCATCCTCCGTTGTTGCATCGATGGAACGGGCAATTTTACACACCTTTTTATATCTTTGTAAAAGTATACGGCGTGCAAACCCGGAAGTAAACTCACCACTTTTGGGGCCACTTTCGAGATTGTCCTCGTTTCCAAACAGCGTCTGCCATTTTTTTAATTGTTTCCTGTACGCCTTGCTTTTTAAATATTGGGCAACATTCTCATGTTCTGCCCTTCGCTCTTTTTCAAAACCATTGAAAAGTATTGCCAGTCCGGCGTGGGTAGTTTTGGGAACCAGTGAGTAATACTCCTCTTTATTTAACAGGTACACATCAAGGTCGCGAAGTTTGTTCGTTTGCCGCATCAGTTCTGAGAAATCGTGCTTCAACCGAACACTATCCTCCTGACTGTAAACATCCTTAAAAAGACTCAATACAGATCGAATTTTACGAAAACTCACCCGGTAATCATGGAGAAATTCCGTATCGATATCCGCAATAACTCCATCCTCATTAGCTCTTGCCACACGAAGAAACGTTTTGATAATAATCGTTGTATTTTTCTTGATAGAGTCCTGAGCAACCAGCTGCAAACGGGGCTTGGGATTGTATTTACTAACAGCAATCCCAAGAGATGTGTACAGTTCAACCAGGTCTTGGCAGGGAATAGCATCAAGTGCCGACAACCATTTTTTCAGATCTCCATGCGCTCTGTCATACCCGCGAAGTGGACGACTACTCCCCACAGTTGCACTCTTTTTGCCGTTGATCAAAGTCAGATTGATAAGGCGAACCCGGGTCTTCCCTTCATCGTCAAGTAGATTCCCCTGACCTTTCTGTACGTTAACTACACCAATTGGAGCCAGCGCCCTTAATGGAGAGACCCCGGCGAGAAGATTAAAGATAGGGCCTTCATCGAGTTCTGAGACAAATGACCAATGTCTTCTGACTTTCTGTTCAGCGAACTGGCCAGTTTGCATATCAAACGCAAAAAGCAATTTTTCAGCTTTAAAAAGAAGTCGACCTGCCTGCATCAGCTCATTGTCAAATGTATCCAGCAGAGAACAGGAATACGTCTCACTGTTTTCATAAAAAACGGTGTAACGATGACCGGAATGGACAATCTCTTTAAACTTCTTCGGGTTGAAAACCGAAGTAAAACGGTAGGTAAATGGCGCCATCACAGTGCCCCCCCTGATTGTCTGATTTTAGTACAGTGGAATAATGACGTCACTATCCCATAAGAACAGTCAATTGTCAATTTAAGGGTAAATTGTGCTTTTTACCTTAAAATCTGATATTATAACAGGAATAATTCGATCTCCCCATCATGACTTCAACTATGGATCACCTATGGCGACCAAAACAGTTATCGGAAAAGAGACAGGTGCAGAACCTGTCCATGATCAGAAAACAAAAAACAGCTTTGACCTCAAATCCTCCGAATGGTATCTGAACAGGGAATTAACCTGGCTGGAATTCAACAAACGTGTACTACACGAAGGACAGGATAAAAGGAATCCACTGCTGGCAAGAGTCTTTTTTCTTGCCGTTGTCGGTTCAAACCTCGATGAATTTTTCATGAAAAGAATCGGTGGCCTCAAACAGCAGGTTGGGGCCAGTGTCAGATCCCTTTCCGTTGACGGCCGATTGCCGCAGGAACAGATAGACGCCTGTCATGAACTGGTACGCGACATACTTAACCAGCAACAGCTGCTTGAAAACAAGCTCCAGAAACTGCTGGTGGATGAAGGAATTATCATTACCAGCTACAAGGGCTTAAGCCAGGAAAATAAAAAAACGATAGACAAACATTTTCAAAACGAAATCTACCCTCTACTGACACCTCAGGGCATGGATCCAGCCCACCCGTTCCCTTTTATCTCAAATCTCTCTGTCAATTTACTCGTCAGTGTCCGTCATCCCGGCAACGACCATAGCTACCTGAACCGAATAAAAATCCCCACAGGTTCAGACATGCCACGATTTGTCAAAATCGGTAATAAAGATATCTACATTCCACTGGAAGATCTTGTCGCCAATAACCTCGAGTTGCTCCTACCGGGAATGGAGATTGAGGCCTGTGAAACATTTCGAGTCACCAGAAATGCCATTACCGAAAGATCGGGCGATCAGGCAAACGATCTGTTGCTGATGATAGAATCCGCTCTTCGCGATAGAAAATTTGCAGAAATAGTCCGCCTGGAAGTTGGTAAAGATATGCTCGATCATCACAAGGGCAAACTGGCAGCCGAACTCGGTGTCGACGAAGATAAAGATGTTTTTGAAGTGGAAGGTATACTCGGACTGAGAGACCTGTTCCAGATAGCTACCATCGACCGGCCCGACTTGCAATTCTCAGCCCACCATCCGGTAGATAATACAGATCTCCTAAGAGACGAACCAAATATTTTCCACACCATCAGAGAACACGGCGACATCCTGCTCCAGCATCCGTATGAGTCTTTTGAAACCTCAGTAGAACGTTTTCTGCGGGAAGCCAGTACTGACCCCAAGGTTCTGGCCATAAAGATGACCCTCTACAGAACCGCCAAAGATTCAAAAATCATCCAGTATCTGATAGATGCAGCGCAAAATGGTAAACAGGTTGCTGTAGTTGTAGAACTAATGGCCCGTTTTGATGAATCGGCCAATATAAGATGGGCAGGATTTCTTGAAGAGGTCGGCATCCATGTTACTTTTGGTGTCGTCGGCCTGAAAACCCATTCAAAGCTCATCTTCGTTATCCGAAAAGATTTCAACGGTCTGCGCAGATACGCCCACATAGGCACAGGGAACTACCACGCAGGAACAGCCAGGGCATATGTTGATCTCGGGCTCATTACCTGCGATGCGGCCATTGGAGCCGACCTGACAGAACTTTTTAATTATCTAACCAGCGGCTATACTCCAATGCGGCGCTATACAAAGATACTCGCCTCACCAAAACTTTTAAAGAAAGCTTTACTGAACAAAATCGACAGGGAAATTGATCACCATAAACAATCATCAAACGGTTTGGTTCAATTTAAGACCAACGCCCTCGAAGATCGCGATATTGTAGAGGCACTGTACCGAGCATCCCAGGCGGGCGTCCATGTCGACCTTATTGTCCGTGACTCCTGTCGTCTGCGGCCGGGTATCCCTGGCCTCTCCGACAACATCCGGGTCATCTCAGTCGTTGGCAGGTTTTTAGAGCATACCCGGATTTTTTATTTTAACAATAACGGCAAGGAAGAATATTATTTTGGCTCTGCCGACCTTATGAAACGCAACTTGGAAAGTAGAGTCGAAGTCTGTGTACCCATAGAATCCACGCACCACAAGGCCCTGCTGCGCGAAATGATGGATCTACAACTTTCCAATACCCGCAACGTGTGGGAGATGCAATCTGACGGTTCATACACTCAACTGCAGTCCGCTTCTGCAAAAAACAACACCTGCATCCACCGTTATCTTATTATGAAAGCAGAAAAACGGGCATCGGCTGGTCGGTTAGCCCTTGCCAAAAAGAAAAGTAAGAAAAAGATATCGTCCCGGCGTAACTCTTCCAAGTCTTCTAAGTAGAGTCTGCCAACAGAATGAAAAGATACCGCGGGCACAGCACCTTCAACCACATATCTACCTACAATTGTTCTGCAGAAGAACTCTATCTCTGGCACAGTCGTCCCGGCGCACTGCAAAGACTACTGCCACCGTGGGAGAAAACAGTTGTGCTCAGGCAGACAGGTGGAATCGATCCCGGTGCGCGGGTTGAACTTAAAATGCACGTCGGCCCTTTTCGTTTTCGTTTTGAGGCCCGCCACGTCGAAAATATTCCCGGAAGAATGTTTAAGGATATTCAGGAAAAAGGTCCTTTTTCTTCCTGGTCCCACACACATTTTTTTGAGAACGAGGAGGAAAAAGCAAAACTCACAGACCATATTGAGTATGCCTTACCCACCCATAATCTGTTGCCGCCATTTATTACCAAAAGTGTCACGAAAAAACTTGAAAAACTTTTTGCTCATCGCCAGAAAGTTCTTGCAAATGATCTGGCACTTCACCAGAAATGCAGCTCCAGACCACTCAGAATTCTCATCAGCGGGGCTAGTGGTATCCTTGGACGCGAACTTCTGCCACTGCTTAAAACCGGAGGCCATCAGGTCTGGACACTGGTTCGCAGACCAGCAGAAATTCAGAAAAACGAAATCTTCTGGGATCCGGTGAAAGGATACCTCAATAAAGACGATCTCCCAGAGTTGGACGGAGTTATTCACCTGGCCGGTGAGTATATCGGTCTTGGTCGATGGGGAGAAGAGAGAAAACAGCGGGTAGTCGACAGCCGTGTAAAAGGCACCGACCTGCTGTGTCGAACCCTTGCCGAACTGAATAGACCACCGGGAGTATTTCTCTGCGCTTCAGCTGTAGGGTATTACGGCAATTGTGGCGATAAAATTGTCGATGAATCACACCCTCCGGGAACTGATTTTATATCTGAAGCCTGCCGACAATGGGAACAATCAGCAAAACCGGCGCAGGATGCGGGTATTCGTACTGTTTTCATGCGCCTTGGTGTTGCACTCACCCCCAAAGGAGGAGGTCTACAAAAAATCCTTTCAAGCTCTCCTTTAGGCTTTATCCGAAGTTTCGGCTCCGGCCATCAATATATCAGCTGGATGAGCAGTGACGATATGATATCTGCCATGCTCCATACACTCACTTGTGAAGCACTGGAAGGCCCGTTGAACGTCGCAGCACCGGACCCCGTAACCAACCTGGAACTGATGCAGACTCTTGCCCGTATCACAGGCCGCCCTTTGCTCTTTCCGGTTTCCGCCAAAATTCTTCATCTGCTCTATGGACAGATGGCTTCTGAAATATTACTGTCTGGATGTCGTATTTCTACACGAAAACTTAAGGATTCCGGTTTTACATTCAGGCATCCCAGCCTGACGGAGGCGTTAGAGTTTATTCTTGGCACGTAACTACTCACAGGCCCCCCATCTTCGCCCGGTCACATTTGCCGGTATAGAGGGGCTATAACAGGCAAATGTGCCTGCACGAATATGAAGCACCTGTGAGCAGTTACAGTTCAGAGGTAATAAAAACATAG
>CAMZKN010000222.1 GCA_947311315.1 uncultured Desulfobulbaceae bacterium
ACTCACTTCAATAAAAGCTATGTATGGCCTTCCACTGGTTAAAGATTTTCGTAAGATGCTATGCGACGGTTAGAATGGACTTTACCAACACTTTTGGAGAAGTTACGAATCATCTCTTCATCGTCTATAACGAGTATGGTTCCGTGCATATCTGATTTATCTTCTGACTCCAGACGTATCCCATTATCATCGTTTACTTTTTCCACCTCAGGCAGATAGAGGACAAAAACCGCCCCCTTGCCTTCCTCCGAATACACATCGAGAGCACCATTGTGCAGAGAAATAATATTGTGCACCATGGAAAGCCCGAGGCCAGTACCTTTTTCGTCCTCTTTTGTTGTATAGAAGGGATTAAAAATCTGTGTGAGGACAGACGGACTCATCCCCACCCCTGTATCCCGGATGGATATCTTAAAATAGGTTGACAGTTTCAGGTTGCCATGTTGCTTGAGCAGATATTCATCACTGTCAATCCGCTCGAGGTGAAAATGCAACTCCCCACCCCAGGAAGAGTTATCGGGTCTCATCAGAGTCATTGCGTGTTCTGCATTTACCGCAAGATTGAGGAAAATCTGCTCAATTTGTGTGGGATCCGCATTGACAATCGCTTGGCCGACACAGGATTCAAATTGCAACTCTACGGATTTATCAAAAGAATTTTCAACAATTTTTTGCACAGAGAGAAGGGAATCATTCAAATCAATCTGTTTATATACAGGTGCACTCTTCCTCGATATTGACAATAATTGCTTCACAATTTCTGTAGCTCGTACCGTAGCATCGTTCATATTCTGCAGATATGTTTCCAGCATATCTTTTTTGATTTCACCGGATCGTTTGAGCTGGAACTCCATCAGGGAAAGAGGCCCCATAATCCCCGAAAGAATATTGTTAAAATCATGGGCAATGCCACCAGCAAGATTACCAACTGTCTCCATTTTTTGGGCGCGAATAAGTTTTTCTTCTGCAGCCCTGGTTTCAGTAATATCAATAATATTTGCCAAAATACATTGTTGATCTTCGCCCAGGATAACCTTTCGCAGTGAAACTTGAGCTATAAACGTTTCATCCAATACAGGCCTTAAACACTGCCATTCAAATATATTCGTTTCGCCATGTAATAATGCGTCTAAGATGAGTGGAATTCTAGCTGGATCCACGTCTTTAGATGTCAGGCCTTTTATCGTGTATTGACATGCCTGCTCTTTTGAATCGAGGCCAAACATTTCCAGCATCTGTTGATTGGCGTCAAGCACATTACCTTCAAAATCATGGATTATGACAGCAACGAAACTGGAGTTAAAGACTTCCTCATATTTTTTCGTACTCTGCAAAAGCTCACTGTTCAGAAGAGAAATTTTCTCTTTTGCTCTTCGCTCGGTATCGGCATTTAGTCGTAATTCATCCATTGTGGATTGATTTTTTTTTTTGACGCAAAAAGAAATGTTTCTGCAAAAGTTTTCAATTCACCTGTCATCTCATCAATATCCAGAGAAATATCAAAATTTTCCTCCGAAATATGCTTTGATGCCTGAGTTAATATTCTTAATGGCCTGCCAATAAGGAGGTAGATAAAAATACCAAGAAGAATTGCTGAAAACAGTATTGCAAACAAAACAAAAAAATCTACTTTTTTTATGAGGTCCGTAGAGATGTCCTCTATTTTTCCAGTGTTGAAAATTCTGACAAGATATGCCCCGCCATTTAATGGCGCGACATTTATAAGCGTAGAACTGTCATAGTCTATACTGTCCGTATATTTTTTTGATACTATGTTATTTCTAATCCCGTGAAGATAGTCTTTTGTGTACACTTTTTTCATCTCTTGACTAATCTCACTGAGCATTGATATTTCACCACCGGCATCAATAATAAAAAACAGTCCCGGTTTCTTTTTTATACTTCTGATCACGCCACTTTTTGTAGCATTGCCTCCAGTCAATAACAGAAGTTGAGCAACAGTCAGTACATCTTCTCTTGAATGTCTTTCAACAAACTTTTGGAATTACGCAGTAATTTCCCTTGTTCCAAAAACAGTCATGATAAAAACAGGAATAAGAGCAAAAATCATAAAGAGCAGAGAAAGCCGAAAAACAAGCGAGGAAGAAATAAATTTCACACTTGCTCCTTTCTATATCCTGGAGGAAGAAAAAAAGTACAGCAGTGGTGATAAAGATAGTCGACAAAACTTTCAGGAAGGCAGCCTTGGCTATTACACAAAAAGCACAGAGACCAAAGATCAGAGTTCTCGTCATTTTCAACGTATTTACATACATACCGTTACCTGTTAGGAATATGATATATCGTACCACTGTTTAACACCGGTCATTCTATCATAATTACAATAGTGATACAAACTGATGAAAAATTTCCCTTAGAAATACATCCACATTTCAACCCACTCTATTTGATCTTCCCATCCCCATGGTTATATTCTATTATATGGTTCACTACAGGAGGATCTTTTATGAGTCGAAACCAACTCGCTCTTGCAGGTAATATAGATTATCTCTCCATCCTCGATGAAAACGGAAATCTGGATTCCGTCCTCGAACCGGATATTTCCGCCAGCCAGCACAAAACCATGTTTAGAGCCATGCTTCTTGGCAGATTATTTGACGAGAGGATGCTTGCCCTGCAGAGACAAGGTAGAATCGGCACTTTCCCACCAATAAAAGGCCAGGAAGCCGCACAAATTGGTACAACCGCCACTCTTTTAACAAGCGACTGGTTCGTCCCCTCGTTTCGGGAAACCGCTGCTGAAATCATGCGTGGCCGTACTCTTGACACCGTCCTCCTCTATTACAACGGGTATAATGAGGGCACTTTTCTTGACCCTTCTCTAAAAAACCTGCCGATATCAGTACCGGTCGCCTCACAAATTCTCCATGCGGTAGGGCTTGGCCTCGCTGCAAATTACCGTAACACAGGAGAAGTGGTCATGACCTTTTTTGGTGATGGCGCTACCTCGGAAGGTGATTTTCATGAAGGTTTAAACTGTGCGGCTGTTTACCAGACACCCGTTATTTTTATCTGCCAGAACAACCAGTGGGCCATTTCACTCCCCCTTGCCTCTCAAACCCACTCTAAAACCCTGGCCCAGAAGGCGCTGGCCTATGGCATGCCTGGTATCCAGGTCGATGGCAACGACATCCTGGCAGTGTATGTTGCAGCACAGGAGGCCGTCGACCGTGCAAGACAAGGCGGTGGCCCAACCTTTATAGAGTGTGTAACCTACCGGGTCATGATGCATACCACCGCCGATGACCCCGGAAAATATCGCAGTGAAAACGAAGTTGAAAAGTGGATCGAGCGAGATCCTTTGCCACGGTACAGCAATTATTTACTGGAAAAAGATATCTTCACCAGGCAGAGCCTGGACGAGCTTGAGGGGCAAATCCAAAAGGAAATCCAGGGCGCAATAGAAAAAGCAGAAGAGTATATGAAAAACCCCGTCGACCCACTCAATATGTTTAACCATCTCTACGCAGAACTGCCGCCCCATCTGCAAAACCAGAAAAAGGCCCTGGAAAAAGAAGGCACAAAGTGGACAAAGGGGAAAGATCATGGCTAAAATGACTATGGTTCAAGCACTGAATCTTGCCCTGAAACAGGAGATGGAAAAGGACGACAGTATTGTACTTTTAGGGCAGGATATCGGCCCGGACGGGGGTGTATTCAGAGTTACCGATCACCTTATTAATAAATTCGGCAAAGAAAGAGTTATTGACACACCTCTAGCGGAAGCGTCTATAATAGGCATGTCTATCGGTATGGCGATACATGGTCTGAAACCGGTTTGCGAAATCCAGTTTTCAGGCTTTTCCTACCAGAATTTTCATCAACTGGAAAACCATGCCGCTCGAATGAGATGGCGAACCCAGGGAAGGTTGACGGTACCGATGGTCATGCGGGCCCCATACGGTGGCGGTGTGAGAGCCCTTGAACACCATTCGGAGAGCCGTGAAGCCTATTGGGCGCACACTCCCGGCCTGAAAACCGTCATTCCATCCGGCCCCCGCAAAGCAAGAGCACTGCTGGTCAGTGCCATCCGTGATCCCGATCCGGTAATTTTTTATGAGGCAAAGGCACTGTATCGTGCTTTTCGAGAAGAAGTCCCCGAAGAGGAAGAAACCTGGCCCATTGGAAAATCCAATGTGGCTCGACCAGGAACGGATCTCACCATTATTACCTACGGAGCCATGCTGCAGCCGGCCTTGAAGGCAGCAGATAAACTATCGGATGAAGACGGAATAGAATCGGAAATAATTGACCTCCTCACTCTTTCTCCCTTTGATGACAGTTTGATGATCGATTCGGTCAAAAAAACCGGCAGGGCACTGGTAATCCATGAGGCTCCGAGAAGTTTTGGCCCCGGAGCCGAGATAGTTTCTCGCCTTATGGAGGATGCCTTCTATTACCTCGAAGCGCCCATACAAAGAGTTACCGGCTTTGATGTTATCATTCCCTATTTCAGCAGGGAAAAGTATTACCTTCCCGGAATTCAAAGAATTATCACTGCGGCCCATAACGTCTTACAAGCCTGATGCAGTCTATTAATAACGGAGCTTTTATGACCACACCTTTTTTCCTCCCCGACCTTGGCGAAGGCGTCCATGAAGCCGAAATTCTAGCTGTTCCCATAATAGTGGGACAAGATATTGTTGAGGGAGATATTATCCTTGAAATTGAAACAGATAAGGCCGCCGTGGAAATTCCATCTCCGTTCACCGGCACGGTAAGCGAGATTCTGGTACAGGTTGATGATATGTCCGTAGTCGGAGATGTTCTGGTTCAATTCTCCATGGAATCGACTTCAACAAAATCCACTCAGGTTGAAAAAACGGACAAAAGAAAAAGAGTAGTTCCGGCCTCACCATCCACCAGAAGACTTGCCCGTGAGTTGGGTGTTGATCTCCACGAAATCGTCCCCTCAGCCCCTGGCGCAGTAATAACAAAAGACGACATCCAGACCTTTGCGGCAGATCACAGCAAAGCGACAGAGCCGCTGGAACCTGAACAAAAAAAATCAACACCTGAAAGAAAAATTGCCATCCCGACAACACTACCGGATTTTAACCAATGGGGCCCAACAGAACGACTGCCCTTTCGTTCCATCAGAAGAGCCACAGCTGCAAGGATGAGCAGATCCTGGACTATGATTCCCCATGTTCACTGTCAGGACGTAGTTGATATTACCCTGCTCGAAGCGTTCAGACAGAAACATAAGGATGCTGTTCAGTCGACAGGAGGGCGTCTCACCCTCACCGTCTTCGCCTTAAAAGCCGTTGCGACCGCTTTGAAAAACTTCCCACATTTCAACAGCAGTCTGGATCTGGAAAACCAGGAGATTATCGTTAAACAGTATTTCCATATAGGCGTTGCGGTGGACAGCCCCAAAGGCTTGACGGTGCCCGTCATTTTCGATGTGGATCGCAAAAGTATCAAAGAGTTATCCCAAGAAGTCCATGGAGCAATACAGAGAGTTCGGGCAGGCAAACAGACACGAGAGGAAATGCAGGGTGGCACCTTTACCATTACCAATGCCGGAGCCCTCGGCGGAAATACATTTTCCGCTATCATTAACCATCCCGAAGTCGCAATTCTCGGGCTGGGCCAGGGCAGAATGCAGGCCACCGTCGTGAGCGAAGACCGGGGAAGGCAGGAACACAAGATTGTTCCGAGACTGATCATGCCCATTGTCCTCTGTTTTGACCACCGCGTGGTCGATGGCGGCGATGCCATCCGTTTTCTTCGCACCATTATCGACTCACTAGAGGATCCTGACGAACTCCTCATGACTATGATATAAAAACAGAAGGCGAAAATAATGGTAATGGGCGACATGGAAACATATACCGAACTGCTGATCATCGGCAGCGGCCCCGCTGGTTACAGCGCCGCTTTCAGAGGTGCAGAACTCGGAATTGAGGTAACAATGGTCGATCCTGCCCTACTGCCCGGAGGCAACTATCTGCATTCGCACTGTATCCCTGCAAAAAACCTGTTTCACCTGACCCAAACGCTGAAACAGGCAAAACAGGCAGCAGCAAAGGGATTAAATTTTACATCGCCAGCAATCGACCTTACCGCCATAAAGGCATGGAGGGATCAGGTTATTCAAGCTACAGCGGCCAATCTGATAACTATGGCGAAAAAACATGGCGTCCAATTAATCAGAGGTTTGGCAAAATTTGAAGATTCCACCACCGTGCGCCTGACAGGAGCCGAAATTAGCCGTATTCGGTTTAAATATTGTATAGTCGCAACCGGTGCACGACCAATAGCCCTGGCGGATTTTCCTTTTAGCGCGGACAGCCGCATCATGAGCACTGCTGCAGCACTCCACTTAACAGAAATCCCTTCCACCCTCCTGGTTGTTGGTGGTGGCCCGACCGGGATCGAAATCGGTTCCCTTTATGCCACATTCGGCAGTAGGGTTACCTTGGCCGAAAAAAGCAAACAGTTGCTGCCAGGCGTTGATCGCGATCTTGTGGCTCCCGTTGAGAAACGACTCGCTCAACTTTTTACAGATATCAAACTGAACACACAGGTGGCCATCAGTCAGGAATTTTTCAATGAAGTTGAAGTCACATTTAAAACTGGCAGCACCTCAAGCAAACACCGATTCGACCGCATCCTCGTCGCTGTTGGTCTTGCAGCCACAACTGATTCCCTCGGCCTCGAACAAATAGATATTACTGTTGATGGTAGGGGTTTTATACCGATTGATAAAAGCCAGAAAACATCTGGAAAAAACATTTTTGCGGTGGGAGATATCACTGGACAACCGATGCTTGCCCATAAGGCCATTCGCGCAGGCAGAGTTGCTGCCGAAGTTATCGCCGGGAGAACTGCTATATTTGACGTCCAGGCCACACCAATAATTATCTATACAGATCCACAGATATGCTGGTGCGGTCTCAGCGAAAGACAAGCGGCTGAAAACTCCATTCCCTATACAACACAAAAATATTCCTGGAAAAATTCAGCCCATGCTCAAGCCATGGACACGACAGACGGTTTCACAAAATTACTCGTCGACCCCGAAAACAATAGAATTCTGGGAGCAGGCATTTGTGGATCTGGTAGTGAAAGCCTAATCGCCGAAGCAGCACTCGCCATTGAAATGGGAGCTCTGGCAGAGGATCTGGCCTTAACACTACATCCACATCCCACAACATCTGCAACATATGAAGCGACAGCAGAACTTTTTAAGAAAACGCCCGCTCATACTTAACCAATACCTGACCACAACAGGAGATTATTACATCAAACACCCCACAGGTAAGCGACAGACTCCGAGGGGGTATAAGAGCCCTGGCCATAAACCTAACTCTATAATTTCAAAATACCTTCCCTGATTTCTTGTTTTTTATACCCCTAGGGGGTACTGAAAATAGTTGCAGGAGTAAGGCACTAACTAAAAGGAGTACATATGGATTCAACAGAAATTTTCACAACGGCAATCAGTTATGAAGTAAAAGTTCGAGATCTTTATCGCTTAGCAGACAACACTATCGACGACGAACGCGGCAAAGCAATTTTCCGTTCCCTGGCAGAAGACGAACAGTCACACATTGATTTTCTGCTTTACAGCTTGGAACAACTGAAAACGGACGGCAACATCGACATTAAACGACTGAAAACAAGCATCCCGGCGCGGGCCCGGATAGAAGCCGACATTGAAAAGATGCAGGCAAAGATTCCTGAAAAAATGCTGGGAGATATCAAGACGGTGCTGGGCAGCGCCCTGGTCCTCGAAAAAGAGACATCCGCTTTTTATCGAAAAGCAGCTGAACAGACCGAGGGTGAAATACAGAAAATACTCGAAAAATTCCTGGAAATTGAAGAACGTCATGTGGATGTGGTACAGATCGAGCTGGATCACGCTTCCAGAAACGGTATCTGGTTTAATTTCATGGAAATCGATCTGGAAGCGGAGTAATCCTCCGACAATAAGAGCTCAATATTTTTTACAACACCATCGCTCAGGGTAAATTAATGCTAACCGCCAACTCTTTCAATTGGCACAGGAATTTTTCGTCATTTTTAAGTGATCTAAAACTGCTCGTACGTCAAAGCTGAGCTTGCGCATTTTTTGAGTGAT
>CAMZKN010000223.1 GCA_947311315.1 uncultured Desulfobulbaceae bacterium
ATACAACAAAACACAAAAACAACTCACTTCAATAAAAGCTATGTATGGCCTTCCACTGGTTAAAGATTTTCGTAAGATGCTATGCGACGGTTAGAATGGACTTTACCAACACTTTTGGAGAAGTTACTCTTTAGTGAACGAACCCTCATTTATTTAATATGGCTCGCCAACATAAGTGCTGCACAATCACTGAAACTTAGCTCAAATCCTTCTTCTCTAAAGCATTGGAAAAAAAATCAGAAAAACAGACAAGACAGCGTTGCGAAAAAATCATAAGATGTGTATATTATTACTAATATAAAAAATAATAAAAAACCGTTACTCTATTTTCACGCGTACTTAAGGACAGGTAACAGAAAAATGAACGCATCAGAAAATACACTTTGTAAAAGCACTGAACGACGACAGACAAGTCGCAGAAGACACTCTGACCGGCGCCGCACGGACTTCGAACGACGCTGTGACATAAGGGGCACATCGAAAAAAAAGAAACAATGTTTTTACCGATGGTTACGCTCTATCACTAACGCCAGACTCGGCGTTGATCGACGGAAAAATATAGAACAGCGTATTACCAACAGTCGCAGATCAACACTGTCTGGGGCAATGCTGACCAAAGAAGAACTTGCTGATCTCCTCAATTAGTACCTTGGATATTAGAACGTTCCATGCCGAATGGCTGGATCTCGTCGGGAAGATCTGAACAGTCCTTACTCACTGAACATTTATCATCCCCCTGACCTTCCTGGGGATGTAAAAAATCATATCCATCACTACTGTCTGTACTCAATTCAAATGTTTCACCGACCGGAGCATGGCAGTTTTCAGCAAGATATTTCTCTATTTGACGTTCTCCCACATAGATTTGTATATTCTCACTATTTTTAGCCACAAAAACAGGTATCTCATCAAGAGAAAGATTTTTCAAATAATTACGATTAACTTCAGGGTCATAGCCGGAAAACTGTTCAGCACCAGGGAAGTCAAAAAAATCCATTTTTTCTATCGGGTTAAAACGTACACTGCATCTATTATTTTCCTTCATTTCAGCTAATATCTCCTCACAATGTGGGCATGTGGAGGAAAAAAACAGATAAAGGGCATCACTCTTTTCAGAACCGGTTATTCTGGCAATACTTCCCGCATCAAGTGATTGCACAGGCCCGGCAATGTTGAACTGCAGAGATGCCGAAACAACAATAACAGTTATGAAAACAACCCCTGCATATATGCACTGTCGCAGACCGGAAAGGATGTTGAGCACAACAATCAACGAAAAAATAATAAGGCAATACGAGCAGTACACTGTAGCAATGGAATGCTGAAAATATATAAGTACCCCTTCAGCGGCAATTCCAGCCAAAAGAAGCAAACCGGTGAACTTTTGCCAGAACTCAGAATCTCGTAATCCTCTAAAAAAGCCCAAAAAAAGTGTCAAAAAGAAGACAAGGCCAGCTATATTAAAGTACAAGGGTGGAACAGTTGTCAAACTGTCTACTATTTTACACCCTTCATTCAAACAAATCCCATCACCTTGAAAATAAATAAGTCCGATCTGCACTGCGACAAACAAACCGGCCAGTAGTGAAACAATAATTCTAATCATGAAAAACTCTTCTTTACCATTTTCAGTTTTACAACGTATCGGTTCTTAACCGCAAAATTAACGCACCGATAATAATGCTCTTTTGAGAGTCAGTCCAGATAAAAGAAAAATTTCTGTGAAAATTAAGGTAACTATTCAGCAGCACCTCACCTGCCACGATCGCCACGACCAGCATACAGGCGCATAGCTGGTTCGGGGTGCTTATGGAAATGCAAGGCCATCATTTGTAACTATTCTTCGGCCAATACCGACTCCACACAATTACCACCTTTTGCCTTGCATGCATAGAGAGCCTGATCTGCCCTGAGCAACATATCATCAAAACTATCTCCTTGTTTATAGACTGTTACCCCACAACTCACACTCAATGTATTTCGTGAATTATCAGCTAACGAACCAGGACCACCAAGCTCTGCACTATGGATAATCTCTCTGATTCGCTCTGCCACAACAACCACTTCTACTGCAGTACTGCCAGCCAACACAACAAATTCATCTCCACCCCATCTGGCGAGAATATCCATTGGTCGAAGAACCTGCGTTATAAGTTCAACAACCCGCTTCAAAAGAGTATCTCCAGCCAGATGCCCCTTTAGATCATTCACCAGTTTAAAGCCATCAAGATCCAGGAGAATCAAGCTAAACGGTTGCCTGGATCTGGCGTGGACTGCAATAATTTTTGTGAATTCAATTTCCAGGCCCCGTCGATTGAGCGCCCCCGTCAACACATCTGAAACTGCAAAAGCTTCGAGTTTTGCCTGATAGCGATTAATTGTCATTAAAGTCAAAATAATAATACCACAGGACGAAACAAAGCCAATCACAACTGTACGCAAAAAATTGGTGCGTGCATTCGTCAGGTCGGTAGTTTCATCCTGCTCCACATAAAGATACCAATCAAGGTTTTTAATATACCGGACGGTCAGCAGAATATGTCGGTCTCCACGATCAAAAGAAAAATTATGCACATCGCTGTTTTTGCCTAATATTTCCACAGCAAACTGTTTAATTCCTTCCATATTTTTAATATTCAAATGCTCAATCATCTTGGTCTCTGGATGCACTTGAACCACACCCTGACCATCAGTCAGATATACAGTACGGCCATACTTTAACCCGTAATTGGCCACCAAACCGGCAACACGATCAACCTTGACTCCAACTCCAACTACCCCCAGAACCTTCCCCTCGGCATCAAAAACTCTGTAATTAATAAATATTGTCAGTATATTGCTTGCCGCCTCATCACTATCAACATCAAACATGTATTCTTTGCCGGATGCGAGAAAATCATAAAACCAGACATCATGACCATTATCCTGTGATACTCTTTTATTGACGCCATTGTATCGGTAATAAATGGAACTCTCAGTAGAGACAAAAAATGTTGTAAAAAAACCATAATTATCCTTCAACTGAGCCAGATAACGTATGATTTCTGTCATATCTTTCTCCCCATTTTTTGCCCAGGATACCAAAAACGCATCTGAAGCCATCGAGGAGGATATCAAAAGTGGTCGCATCAATTCAGCAGTCAACTCAGAATAGATGTTATCCATGGTCAAAGGTAAATCCTTACGAATTATCTCGGCACGTACAGAATCCCGCGTCATCAGATAATTCAACAGACTTGCTCCGGTAAACGTAACAAACAAAATTACGGAAAGAGCAAGTAACAATCTGTTTCTCGGATTCAAACGCATTTGTACCACACCATTTTTTGACAGTTGATTTCACAAACTCAAGGTTCTATAACAGACAAGTCCCCATGAATGAAGTCTATCATCTCGTCCATTCTTTTGTTAAGTTATTTTTAAACCAATAATAAAAAGAGAACAGCAATGGAATTAAGCTGGAAATGGCACACTTTCAATGAATTAACCACAGAAGAGCTGTACGCAATCCTTAAATTACGCCAGGAAATTTTTGTTGTTGAACAGCAGTGTATTTATATGGACTGTGATAACTTCGACAAAGACAGTTATCACCTGGCAGGTTGGAAAAAAAACGGAAAAATACGCGAACTGACTGCCTACCTTCGCGTGATCTACCCAAAAAAAACAGGACAGCTTCCACGCATCGGCAGACTTCTTGTGCATTCAGAGATGAGACAAAGAGGTATTGGAAAGCAGCTCATCCACAAAGCACTACAACATATACAATTACACCAGCCCGGCATTAAGGTTCAGATCTCAGCCCAGGCATACCTCATTGATTTTTACAAAGCACTCGGTTTTCAAGTTACTTCCGATATCTACGAAGAAGATAATATTCCCCACATGGATATGGTCTACTCCCCTCGTCCCAACAACCTTTAATACTATCCAATTTTCGCCATAACTTTTTCCTTAAACAATCCTCTCTGATCAACAGACGGAATTTCCGCAGCAAGAACGTCAACTGCTGTTGAAAAATCAGCAACTGAACCAAAGTGATCTTCACAAATAATAGCTGCCATCGGTCCAATATACTCTGCCAGACATTCCTCAAGAATCGCTTTTTCTCTGCGACTCAGAGAATTCCCTGCACCAGCTAAGACCTGCGTACTACGTTCGCCGGTTGCCTTCGCCAAAGTCTGTATGATTACACTGGTTTCCGGCATCGGTTCTCGCCTGGCAGTCACAGTTCCCTCCTGAAAACGAAACGTCCCGGCCTCTATTGTTGCCATCAACTCAAGAGCTTCCTGCCCCCTTTTATTGTAAAAATACATATAGACGATTACACCATCGTCAATCATAATCTGGGCAGAACGATTCAGTTTCGTCGCAACGAAGAGTGTTCCAGTTTGTCGGCTGTCACATAATTTTTTCAACTCATTAACAATTTCTAAAAAAGGGATGTATTCCTGGGTCATATTTTACTTTTTCCTCAGTCTGTCAAAAGCCATTTGTAAGCTTATTCCCATCCTCTCTATCGCCCTTGCAAGAGCGCCAATTTCATCACCACGGCTGGTTTCTTTAATAGTTGCATCCAATTTTCCCCGGCTTATCTCATCTGCAACCGTCGTGAGATTAAGAATGGGCACACTCAGTCTCCGGGCGAGCAAAAGAGCAATAACCCCTACTGTCAAAAAAGTTACCAGTAACAATACGATAGCATTTTTCCGGGCCTTGTCAGCTGCAGTATATGCTTCCTTATAATCCTGCTGAACGATAAGCGTCCATCCCTGCTTCGTTTTTTGTGTGTATGCAACAATTTTGCGCCCTTTTTCTTCAAAAACAAATGAATCTTTATCAAATCTGTTTCGCTGGCGAAGTGCAGGATGCGAACTGAAGTCCTGTAATTCTGACGCGACTGCGCCTTTCCCGTGGGCAATCAATCTCATTTTTTCGTCGAGTAAAATTGCAAAGCCTGTCTCGCCTATCCTCGTTTTAGTAATTGTCTTTGACAAATCTTCAAGAGTCATGGCGATAGCAATAACCCCGAGATTTTTATCCCCTTTGGCTGCAATCGGCTTTGCCAGAATAAATGCGGGTTTACCGGAAGTTTTACCAAGGAGAACCTGTTGACCAACCGTTTTTCCAGCAAGCACCTGCTTGAAATAGTCTCGATCACCATAATATTTTACCGGTTTACCATCACTTCTACCGAGATTTTCACCATCTGGTAAAATTGTAAAGGCGAGATAAACCCATTCATAGACATCACTCATGGATTGAAGCACTGGATTTTGCTGACTACTTTCCATACTCAGCATAGATGGTGTTACAGCATTCTGTTCTAAAAGACGTAAATTCATTGATGTCCAGTCGTCAATACTTCGAGTAACTGCAGCAGTACTACTTTCCAGATTTTGCAAAATAGTAGTGGTCCAATCCAGCCTGGACTTATAAATGCTGATATACCAGAGTCCACCAAGAGGAATAAGAGCTACGATGCACATAGTGACAAGAATTTGATAATAAATCTTAAATCCTGTCGTTTCCAATTCTTCTGCCTTACCAGCTGCCATCACTCTTTCTCCGTTATATTTTTTATATGGTAAAAACAACTTCCACCAGATTGTACCACAAAGCAGATAACAATATCAATCACGCCATGTCACCTGGCAGGGTAAATTAATGCTAACCGCCAACTCTTTCAATTGGCACAGGAATTTTTCGTCATTTTTAAGTGATTTAAAACTGCTCGTACGTCAAAGCTGAGCTTGCGCATTTTTTGAGTGATATTTTTTACGTTTTTACCTTTGAGCAAGCCCACTGCGAATCTACGTAATC
>CAMZKN010000224.1 GCA_947311315.1 uncultured Desulfobulbaceae bacterium
ATTAGACCGTTCCTCTTCACTTACTGCAATAATGTGCCGTTCGAGCCGTGCAAATTCTTCTTCAGCACATTTTCTCAAGACATGCAGCCACATACCCTCAAGGAGCATGGTCATCTGGCGAATATCTGAATTATCATACTCCTGTTCATTATTACATACTCCGGCAACCACTACTATTTTACCGTCATTATAAATAGGAACATCGAGATGACGGTGTATTGCATTGCGATAGGGATAAATAGTGTCCCCCCGCATCTGATGATACTTGTTAGAAATAACCGCTGTTCTTCGCAGCACGGCACTACCAGGCAAACCACCTTTTGCAAGATTGCGTGAGAGGATCAGTTCATCCTGACGACCGAGAGCCTCTTCTTCATCAGAGGCAATAAAAGAACAGAGCGTGATGTGGGTTTGCGCATCATTGACCAGCACGAGATATCCTTCTTCACTTCTGGTAATCTGTACAATTCTGCGTAAAATAAAATCATACTTTTCCTGCAGAGAATACTTTTCCATCATCCCCAGGCGCAGTAACGTATCGAGACGTAATTCGTCCCGATGAAGAAGAATTTCATTTTCCACCCGGTACTCCACCATACGATTAGCGAGTTTACCAAGATCTTCAAATTCCCTAAAAACCAGATCCTCATTACTGATTTTAACATTCGCATCGGCTGCCTGCCTGAAAAAGCTGGTGAAAAGACTAATACCCTGTTTTATCTTCAAAGAGTAAAAGAAAGTGCTGAGGAGTAAAAACACCACGGCAACAGCAAAGAGTACAAGAAATGTAAAAACATTCTTAAAAGATATCCTGCGATAGGTCTCAGTCTCTGCCGCAATCGCCTGTTCCATACCATCCATATACATGGCGGTGCCCAGAATCCAGCCCCAATCCTGATAGGCTTGAACAAAACCGAGTTTCAGGTGGAGCCCATCTGTATCCGTGCGGGCCACGGAGTAATGAATATACCCCTCTTTGTTACCTGTACTTCCTGTTTTTAAGAAATCTTCCCCATATCTGGTTCCATTGCCGCCCACAAGGCTTTTCACAGAACGACCTATGAGTCGCTCATCCTGGTTGCTGAGAATAGTGCCGTCAACCCTAAAACAGAACACTTCTCCGTCGGCACCAAATTTGATATTTTGTATGCGCGCCAGGACTTCACGCTGCAGGCTCTCCTCAAGATCATCACTGTAAATTCCCGCTCCGATAAACCAGTCGAGCGGCTGAAAATATTTAACAAAAACAATCTCTGGAAAACTTTTCCCTGGAAAAGCTGGTTTGATAAGATTGTAACGGTAGAGACCTGCTTCCTTATCGCGAACTATGGTTGCAATATCACCGATCAAATCCTGACCGGTAATTTTTTTAAATTCAGCACGTTTTTTCCCTTCAAAAAAAGGCTCATCACCAAAAAGGTCAATAATGCCTTTTTTAACCCTGCCTGCAAAATAATACCCGCGTCCATTATTCCACCGAACCGGGCGAAGCAATTCAATCACCATGGAACGAATTTCCGCCAGGTTTTTTTCATCTTTGTACAGACGGTAATTATGGGAGGCAAGGGTATACGCCGATTGCACTCGTTCTCGAATATCGCGCTCTACCCGCAGATCATTTTGCAAACGTCGATAATTTATTAGTTCGACCACTTTGTCCAGCTCTTCATTCACCCGGACTTCATACTGATGTTTATAGTTCGATCGAATATTTTCGATACTGTCCTGATAGACCTGATATTCGTTAATCGCCCAGAAGATACCAATAAAAACAGTCAAAGAGGTAACCACCACAAGGGATGCATAAAAAGGTGCAGAAGACAGTGTAATTCTGTTAAAAAGTCTCATTAATCTCTTTGCAGTTGACGTACGGCTGGATAGATACGGGTCAGATAAATGGTATCGAGCCCCTGATGATCCGTCGGGCCAAACTCCAGAATCAATCCGCCTAAATCAAATTTACCCACCTGTTCCATTGTGGTAATAAAATTCTCCCTGGTTAGATCCCCTTCGACCGCCAGCCCAATCTGGACAAAAAGTTTACCCGCAATAAAACCCTCTAGAGAAGTAAAGCCAATGGGTGCATCATGCTGATATTTCCCCATGGCCTCTTTGTATTCATCAATCAGTGTAATATCTGCATCGTGGGGTGAAGGAACAACCTGAGAGACCACTACATCTTTACCATATCCACCAAGGGCTTCTCTTAAACTATCTGTGCCAACAAATGAAATATTACAAAAAACAACATCTCCGCCTATCTTATTGCGGCTCAATTTAATAAACTCCGCACAGGCAGAATAGGCACCGACCAGAACGACCGCATCCGGCTCAGCTTTATAAATGTCACGTAAGCCTCCCATAACTGCGACTGTATTTCGTTCGTAACTTCCTTTGGAGACAAGCGACATTCCCCTTTTGGCAAGGGCACGTTCAATACCCTGGAGTCCTGCGTAACCGTATGAATCATTCTGATAGAAACAGGCCACCCGCTTAATATTCTTTTTATCGACGAGATAGGAGGCAAGCCGTTCCATTTCCTGGAAATAGCTGGCCCTTACATTGATCACATATTTATTAAAGGGAGTGCGTAAAAATTCGGCACCGGTAAAAGGTGCAAAGAAAGGAACCCTCGATTCTTTTACAATGGATGCCACGACTTTTGATGTTGGCGTACCAACCGCACCGATAAGGGCGAACACCTGATCATCATAGATAAGTGCTCTGGTATTTCGCACCGCCCTGTCAGGTTCATAGCCGTCATCTCTGCTCAGCAGAACAATCTCCCTGCCATGAATTCCACCCTTATCATTTGCCTGAGAAAATGCTGCAAGCAGACCGGCCCGCATTTCAATGCCAAGGTTTTTGGCAGGGCCACTCAGTACACATGACTGCCCCAGCACGAGCGGCCTGGAACCTGTCGGCAATTTCTGTCCCGGAGCCTGACCACAAAAGACAATAAAGAGACTACAAAACAGCAGGAAAGGCCTGAGCATCATTCCTTTTCTCCTCGGACAGATTTTCTTTTTGCAGGAAGTGTACATCCTCATCTTATAATTGATTTTCCCGGGTATTAAAATGAATTGTTACTTGAAATTCAGGGCAACTGTCTTTAGGGTATCCCCCACAAAGCAGGCAAACCCATCCATAACATACAGATACAACTATGAGCAAGATACCCCCCAAGAGTGGTCAACTGACCATGAGCTACACAACAACTGTGGTTACTCCGAGCGGCTCCCGGTTTCAGGAAGAAAACCTGGCCATTGAAACACCATACAGCATTGCACTCAATGATGAAAATATCGGGTCATCCATGGTTCTGCCCATTGGTCTTGAAGAATTCGGCGCAGGTTTTCTTTTTGGCCAGGGATACATCAAAATACCGGGTGAAGTAAAAGAAATCTATGTCTGCCCGGAAGGTCGCATCGCTGTTTATGCGGATGTGGACATAATCGAGCCCAAAGAGGTTATAATAACGTCCGGTTGTGGAGGTACAGGCAAAATTTCAAAAGAAATGCTTGAAGGCGCCTTTGATCCACTTCAGGAATGTACAATTACCTTCCCCGAAATCAGCACATTTATCCGCCAGGTACTCCAGGCTTCCCCTTTAGGCCCGGACACCCATTGCGTACACGGCTGCGGCCTGTGGAATGATGGCAGACTGCAGGTTTTTTTCGAAGACGTTGGCCGTCACAATGCCGTGGACAAGGTTCTTGGAGCCATCCTTCTTGGCAAGGCCTCAGCCCGAGGCGCCATCTATACAACCGGACGCCTGACCTCTGACATGGTGTTGAAATGCGCCAGGATAGGTATCCCCATTATCATGTCAAGAACGGCGCCATCATCTCTGGGCCTGGCCATTGCCAGAAGATCAGGTGCCACCCTTGCTGCCTATGCCAGACCGGATAAGGTCAATGTTTTTAATGCACCGGAACGGATAATCAGTTGACGCCACGACTTACCAGACTCAACATTGTCAACATTGTTCCCGCGCTCCGGCGTGGGAACACACCTGCGACGCTCTGCGTCAGAGACTCAACAGCTGTCAATATCAGAGAATGGGGTTTATCCGAAGAAGTTATCAGGTAGTGGTTTCTTTCCATTGTGGTATGTGTTTCTCAGCTGCACACATCTCAAACACCTCCTGGTGAAGGCACCACATACCATGACTGAAGACTCTATGGTTTGGTAGTAATCTGCTCTTTCTCTCTCTCTCTCTCTCTCTGAATATTTTCTTGACCTTGGCTGTACCTTCCTGGGACAGGCCTGCTGAAATAAGATCTTCTGCACCTTTGCCCCTCATGATCTAGCAGATTGATTTCACATAGTTATGAGTTAGGTGAAAGCTTCCTAGAAGCATAACTACATTGTTAAATTCTTCTGTGCATCTTTCTCTAATGGCAACAGCTAGTTCATATGTTGCTTG
>CAMZKN010000225.1 GCA_947311315.1 uncultured Desulfobulbaceae bacterium
ATCTCACAAGAAGATTTATAGGTCAATTAACTGTATCTTATTTTGAGCAATATGTCCAATTGTAAATGTAACCTTTTAAAGTTGTATAAGAACTGGGTTAGGGTTAAATCACCCTGCCCCATCTGTTTTGGCAAAATAATTTTTACTGAAAGAAAAAAGGAATCTTATTGGAAACAAACTGGATATTGAGGTATAGTAGCTTTATTTTGTGCACAGGGTACTTCAATTAACCCTGACATGTTGTTGCATTGATCGGCCTTTTCATGCCATCGATGTGGATGTACGTTGATTGTTTTTTGTAGTTCTGGTGGAGATTATTTTTTAAATTTACTGTGAAATCAGTTTGATATGAAGTTCAGGATACGATGTAATAATTTGAGAAAAAGAGAAGTTTCTCGGCGCTTCGGCGGTGCAGAAGTTACCGTGGGGTGAACAATCATTATTTACGGGGTACGTGTATGGACAAGCAGATGACGGAATCACTGGAGGCGATATATGCGAGATCTGTCGCCAACGAAGACAACATTATAACTGTTTTACAGGAAATACAGAACGAGTTTGGCTATATCCAGGAGGAGGTGGTCACCTGGTTTTCAAAACGCTCTAACATCCCGGCTTCCAAGTATTATGGGGTAATCACTTTTTATTCACAGTTTCATCAAAATCCCCGTGGGAAAAATATCGTCACAGTCTGTTGTGGTACGGTTTGTCACGTTAAAGGCGCATCGCGTGTTATTTCTAAAGTGACAGACGATTTAAAACTGAAAGAAGATCAAAATACAACCAGAGATATGCTTTTTACCCTGGAACGTGTGAACTGTGTGGGTGCCTGCAGTATTGCCCCGGTTGTTCTGATAAATGAAAAGGTGCTTGGCAAGGTAACGCCAAGTAAAATGGTAAAAAGTCTCAAAGAATATAAGGGATAAGCCATGAACAGCAAAGTAACAGTCAATGTGTGCATGGGTACCGGCGGTATTGCAGCCGGTGGCGATATGGTGATGGCAGAGTTCATTAAAGAACTTGAAGCTGCTGGCATCGAAGATGCTTCTGTAAACGAAAAATGCAGGCTGCATAAAGTGGGTTGTCGTGGTTTTTGTGCCCGTGATGTGCTGGTCGATGTTGCAATCGATGGAGAGGTCTCCACCTACCAATATATCCAACAGGATATGGTTAAACGACTGGTCAGGGAACATGTCGTTGGTGCAAGGCCTGTCAAGGAATGGCTTGTGGGAGATGATTACCATACCTTCCATGATAATCAGACCAAAATAGTTCTCGGTGATCTGGGTAAAATAGACCCGGAATCGATCGATGAATATATGGGAGTCGATGGGTACAAGGCAGCCGAGAAGGCGTTGACCACCATGACCCCGACTGAAGTCATAGATACTGTGAAGGAATCCGGTCTACGTGGTCGTGGAGGCGGCGGATTTCCAACTGGTCTCAAATGGGGTTTCTGTGCGGCCAATACTGCCGATCAATTTTATCTTATTTGTAATGCTGATGAAGGCGATCCCGGTGCATTTATGGATCGTTCCGTTATCGAGGGAAATCCCCATGCGGTAATTGAAGGGATGATCATCGCAGCCTATGCTATTGGCGCAAGTATTGGTTATGTCTATATTCGGGCAGAGTATCCACTGGCCGTTGACCGACTGCATATGGCTCTGGATAGCGCAAAGGAAAAAGGATACTTAGGCAAAAAACTCTTCGGAACTGATTTTGATCTTAAGATAAAGGTAAAACTTGGTGCGGGCGCTTTTGTCTGTGGTGAAGAAACAGCGCTTATTGCCTCAATTGAGGGCGAGAGAGGTATGCCACGGGCTAAGCCGCCATTTCCTGCCAATAAAGGTTTGTGGGGTAAGCCTACTATCATCAACAATGTTGAGACATTGGCGAACCTGCCTCATATCCTTACCAAAGGTGCCGCCTGGTACGCTTCCATTGGTTCTGAAAAAAGCAAAGGAACCAAGGTTATCGCCCTTACCGGTAAAATCAGAAATACAGGTCTTATCGAAATACCGATGGGTATGCCACTTAAAGAAATAATCTTTAATGTCGGCGGTGGTATAGAAGGCGATAAACTTTTTAAAGCTGTGCAGACCGGTGGCCCTTCAGGTGGCTGTATCCCTCAACAGCATATTGATTTACCTGTTGATTACGAGGGGTTGGCATCTGTTGGCTCGATGATGGGCTCGGGTGGTATGGTTGTACTTGATGAAACCGACTGTATGGTCAATATCTCGAAATTTTTCCTCGAATTCACCCAGTCTGAATCGTGTGGTAAGTGTGTACCATGTCGGATAGGTACCAAGCGTTTGTTGGAAATTCTTACCAGAATTACAGAGGGTGAGGGTAAAGAAGGTGATATAGATCTGCTTCTTGAGCTGGCTGAAGATGTCAGAGATTCCAGTCTTTGCGGGCTTGGTATGTCGGCACCAAATCCGGTTATCAGTACAATTAAGTATTTTCGCCATGAATATGAAGCACATATTAAGGACAAGAAATGTCCGGCAAAGGTATGTAATAAATTGCTGACCTTTTTCATTCGCGAAGATATGTGTATCGGCTGTGGAATGTGCGCAAGAGCCTGTTCTGTCAAGGCCATTACCGGAGAGAAAAAACAACCCCATAAGATTGATAACAAACTGTGTATTCAGTGTGGGTCGTGTTTTGACGCTTGTAAGTTCAGTGCAGTATTAAAGGAGTAGTGACCATGATAAATCTGACTATTGATGACAAACAGATAGAAGTCGATGAAGGAACTACGGTATTGGAAGCGGCCAAAGAGTTGGGTGTTCCCATTCCAACATTGTGCCATGATGATCGGTTAAAGCCTTTTGGTGCCTGTCGGCTCTGTATAGTTGAAATTGCGGGTATGCCAAAGCCTGTAACGTCTTGTACTACACCAGCAACGGATGGCATGGTAGTTAAAACCGTTTCCGAAAAACTGCATCGCCTGCGGAAAACAACCGTTGAGCTTCTGCTCTCCGATCATCCAAATGACTGCATGGTTTGTATTAGTTCCGGTGAATGTAAATTACAGGAACTTGCCTATCTTTACGGTATTCGTGAAAACCGTTTTACAGGCGAGATGCGGGATCACAATAAGATAGATACAAATCCATTTATCACCCGTGAACAGAACAAGTGTGTTATGTGCGGGCTTTGTGTTCGCGTCTGTGAAGAGGTTCAGGGTGTGGGCGCAATCGGATATGCTGAAAGGGGATTTGAAGCTAGAGTCACTCCTCCTTTTGGCCAGAATTTGGACTGTGAATTTTGCGGTCAGTGTGTTTCCATCTGTCCGACCGGGGCATTGTCCGGTGGAATCTGGGCGGGTAAGCCTCGCGGGGATAGTGTGAAGTTTACTGATACGACCTGTACCTACTGTGGGTGTGGTTGTAATATTACCCTTCGGTCCAGTGGTGATGAAGTTGTACGGGTTGATTCCGATAAAGACAATCACAACCGGGGTTGGCTGTGCGTTAAGGGTCGTTTTGGTTTTGAATTTATTAACAGCAAGGATCGTCTGACAACACCTCTTATCAGAAGAGAAAAAGGTGGTCAGTTTGAAAAAGCCACCTGGGAAGAAGCGCTTGACTATGTGGCCGGTCGGTTTACGGAAATAAAAGATAAAAATGGGGCCGATGCTGTTGCCGGGCTCTGTTCGGCGCGTTGTACCAATGAGGAAAATTACCTCTTCCAGAAACTCATGCGTGCGGGGATCGGAACCAATAATGTTGATCACTGCGCCCGTTACTGACACAGTGCAACAGTGGCCGGTCTGGCCATGAAATTCGGTTCTGGTGCAATGACAAATTCGGTAGCAGAAATTGCTGAAAATAAGGCAATATTTGTTATCGGTTCCAATACTACTGAAAATCATCCCATCATAGCCCTGCGTATGAAAGAAGCGGTGGCAAATGGTGCTGAGTTGATTGTTGCTGATCCCAGAAAAATCCCACTGGTGAAATTTGCCACACTCTGGCTCCGGCATCGTCCGGGTACGGATGCCACTCTGCTGAATTCCATTATGAATGTTATTCTCGCAGAAGGACTTGAGGATAAAAAGTTTATTGATGAGCGAACGGAAGGATATGAGGACTTTGTGAAATCCATCGAACCGTTTACTCCGGAATATGGTGCAGAGATCACCGGTGTTGCAGCTGATGATATTGTTAAAGCCGGCCGTATTTTTGGCTCAGCTGAAAATGCAGGGATCTACTATGCCATGGGAATCACACAGCATAGTATGGGAACCAATAATGTCTGTGCCGTTGGTAATCTGGCCATGGTGACCGGTAATATCGGTAAATATGCTTCTGGTGTTAATCCGTTGCGTGGCCAGAACAATGTTCAGGGTGCGTGTGATATGGGTGGTCTGCCCAATGTTTATCCCGGTTATCAGAAGGTTGATGTCCCTGCCAACCAGGAAAAATTTGAAAAAGGCTGGGGAAAAAGTCTGTCTGCCAAGGTTGGTCTTGCTGCAACAGAGATGACAGGGGCGATGCTCGATGGCAGCCTGAAGGGGATGTATATTTTTGGGGAAAACCCGGCACTCTCCGATCCCAATACTACTCATTCCGTCAAGGCATTCAAAAGTCTTGAGTTTCTGGTAGTACAGGATCTTTTTATGACTGATACGGCACAACTTGCTGATGTGGTTCTGCCTGGTGCTTCTTTTGCCGAAAAAGATGGTACATTCACCAGTTCAGAAAGGCGGGTGCAGCGTGTGAGAAAGGCTGTTAATTCTCCAGGTGAAGCCAAAACGGATCTTGCCATTATTGACCAGATTTATAAACGCATTGATGGCGAAGGTGATCTTGGTAAGACGGTAGAAGCATCTGATGTTTTTGACGAGGCAGTATCCTTCTGGCCTGCAATGGCAGGTATGAGTTATAGAAGGCTGGAAGCAGACAGTCTGCAATGGCCATGTCCAACAGAAGATCATGCGGGAACCAGATTCCTTTTCGAGGAAACCTTTAACCGGGAAAATGGCAAGGCGCTGTTTACAGCAGTACCCTTTGTTGCCTCAAAAGAGCTTCCAGATAAAGAGTATCCATTTGTTCTGACAACCGGTCGGGAACTGTTTCATTACCATACAGGAACAATGACAAGACGGTCATCTGGGCTCAATACAGTGGCTCCAGAGGCTTTTGTTGAAGTGAATCCAGCAGATGCGGAAGTTCTCGGTGTTGGTGACGGACAGAGGCTGACTGTGAGTTCAAGGCGTGGTTCAATCCGGCTGAAAGCAAGGGTCTCAAACATTGTCCCGCCGAATGTAATCTTTATACCATTTCATTATAAAGAAGCCGCTGCTAATCTTCTTACCAGTGATGCGATGGATCCTGTTTGTAAGATTATGGAAGCTAAGGTCTGCGCTGTTAAAATTGAAGTGTAGAGCGTTTTAACTTTGGGTAGCAGCATGTGATAAAGGGAGGTTGGGTTGTAATCAACCTCCCTTATTTATTTAAAATTTTTATTACAGTTAAAATTATGACCAGTCCGATAACTATATCCTCTATATCTCTTACCATTGAAGATTGTGAAAGTGTTATTCTGGTGCCGACAATTGCAGTCACTGAGCCGGGATATATAAAAACTCTCACTGTTAAGGGAACGGCTCACGCCAAGCATGAATTTCACGCCATGGCGCAAATGGCTTATTTCCAATTTCAGGATGAAGAACTCGAGAGTGTTGAAACTGATACCCCGCTCACAGTTGCAAGCGAAACAGAGAAGATTGAAATAAGCGATGGCATGGTATTGCACCGCAATCTGACAGGAGAGTTTTCTGTCATTTTTCATGTTGGGGAAAATAGAAAGAAATTGTTGGAAGCAGCATACCGTTATTGCACCAGATGGGTTCGTCTGGATATTTGATGTAGGTAAGAGAAGAGGTGAACGTGTGACGTCTCGACAAAAACTAATGATCTTCCAGCAGAATGGAAGTGGTGAAAAAAAAATCAGCGGCTTGAAAAAATACGGTGAAGATGCATTTGATATGGAGATTGTCAGCATTGATGAGATGCTGCCACCGGTGCTTGACGATACCAGTGAATTCCTACCCGACAGTTTGTCGTGTGATCTGGTTCTCGATTTTATGCGGCACGATGACCTTTCTACAGATCTTGCTTCGCTCTGCTCGGAGCTGAAAATTCCTCTGATTGCGTCCGGGAAAAAGATTGTCGGTAAAGGGGCGTTTACCCCGCCCACCTGATGTGGCCTTCCAAGGCAGGTTGGTCTTGGCAGCTATGGTGAAAGATTTGGTGCTCCTGAATTCGAAGTAGAAATTGAAGGCGGGAAGATAGCAGATGTACGGGTAATTCGGGGTGCTCCCTGTGGTGCTACGTGGGAGGTTGCAAAGCGGCTAATTGGTCATCCTGCAGATGATGCTGCGAGAAAAATTGGATTGGAAACACAGTTTTACTGCTATGCTGATCCTGCTGGCTGGGATCCGATCTACGGGAAAAGTCCTGTCCATTTTGCGGGGAAAATCCACGATAAGGAACTGCAAAAAGCAATTAAAAAAGTGCTCTTGGTTGTAGACGATTAAAAAAAAGGCCAATCACTGCTAAAGTGGTTGGCCATTTTTTTCACCAGTTTTTATGCAGTATCTCAAAATAACCGGCGGGCTTAACGCATGCCGGACATTTGTCCGGTGGGCTTTTGCCATCATGGATATAGCCGCAGCTGAGGCATCTCCAGGTAACGCTCTTTTCTCGCATAAATACTTTGCCGGATGAAAGATTGTCGGCAAGTTCCCGAAACATCATCTCGTGATGTTTTTCAGAAACGTTTATTGCATTGAACGTATCTGCTGCCCGCTGAAAGCCTTCTTTTTCTGCTTCCACAGCAAATATACCATACATATGATCGTGTACGTAGAGTTCAAGCTCGGCGGACGAGAGCAGGTTGGCAGCAGTATCTTTTATGACTCCGGCCTGAAACGTCCCGGATATGTCAAGGTCTCCACCGTTAAAGAATTTAAAAAATCGTAACCCGTGCTCATATTCCTGCTCGGCAGTTTGAGTGAAGATGCGACTCACTTGAATATACCCTTCTTCACGGGCCCTGGTTGCAAAAAAATCGTAACGGGTTCTGGCCTGGGCCTCTGCCGAGTAGGAAAGCAGCAGGTTCTTTGCAGTATTACTGGTGCGAAAACTGGCCATTGTCTATGCCTCTATTCTTCGATAGTAATAGCATCTGCACCACATTCTGCAGCAGCCTGGCGGACTATATCCTCAAGGTGCTTGGGGATTACGTCATGCTTTACAATAGAAAGAAGCTGATCTTCATCGTATTCAAATACTTCGGCACAGAGTTTGTTGCAGTTTCTATCGCCCATACATTCTTTTGAAATGATAGCCTTCATGTTTTTTTCTCCTTGTAAAATAGTATCTGATTGTTAACAGCTTTGTACTCCAGTTTAACACCCCACCAGGGGCCACTGAAAAGAGTTGCTGCTTTTCAGTAATAAAGCACTAATCCAGATCATGCGATACTTTGGGAACTGTATAGGGTACTTGGATATATTCAAGAACTCTTCCTGTTTTCGTCCAGCCATTCTGGTTAAGCAGTCTTGAGAAATTGAACCCGATTCCAGCATATACGGCTCTTTTTTTCTCCACTTCGTCGGTGTCATAACCTCTGGAATAATAACCGGCCTGGAACTCAATATATTTGAGGAAAGTGTTTTCAATGTAATCAAATCCATCAAGCTTTAATACCACTGAATAAAACTGGTTTGAGTAGTCATCAAAGAAGTTGTTGTAGTCAACCTCATGAACATATTCAAACCTGAAGTCAATTTTGCGATCGATCTCAGGGTACCTGTCGAGTAAAACACTGGTTAATGCCCCTATGGTGTTCATTACTACGTCTTCATATGAAAACCCCTGGGTTTCGCTGGTGGCGTCACCGAGTTCCATGATAAATTGTACTGTCCAGGCGGAGAGCGCTCCGTAATTGTTTGCTTTGGCGGGGGCATAACCCCAACTTTTATAAAGGGCAGTCAGCGCATCAGAAAAAGCGTAGGTGGACCAGAAGTGCCCCATTTTGTCAGCACCGCCATATTTGGAGTCTGAACCAAACCATCCCTCATCTGCGGAATGCAGGCCGCCGGAACCATAATCCCATTCAGCAAGGCCGTACAGGCCAATTACAGTAGCAGCGGCAACAGTGGTGTAGAGCATTTTTGACTCTTTGGGTTTGCTGCTCCACCATCCTTCATCCTGGAGATTGTCAAGGTCGGCAATTTGCTGGTCTGGGGGAGTGATACCGGTTGTTGTCTGTGTATTTTGTGAGAATGCAGAAGGTACAGCAATCGTTGCAAAAACAGTACACAGGAGGGTAGCGTGACAAAGTAGAGTTTTAATATTCATGGTCGTCCATCCTGACGGTGAAGAGGAAGTGAAGAGAATATGCAAATAATAATGTGTTCAACAATTTATCCATATGATATATTTCTGTCCCAGTGATACTACAGTTACTTAACACTCGTCAAGTGTTGGTTGAGGGAAAAATGCAGGGAGAGTGTAGCAGGTATTGAATATGGATTTTTTAAGAGATGGAGAGGGCTGCTGAATGGTTGCGAAAAATGCGATGGAGATATTTACACTTCTTGACAAAAGCAATTGTCGTGAGTGTGGCGAAAAAACCTGTCTTGCCTTTGCAGGCAAGGTTTTTCTGGGGCAATGCGATATTCGTGCATGTCCTCATATTGGTCAGCAGGAAATTGAACGTTTGAATGACAATTCTGCTGCTGTATCTGATGTAGATGAGAATGCTGAAGAGTATATTTCCAGCTTGAAACATGATATTTCTAAGTTGGATTTTGCCGAAACTGCTGAAAAGATTGGTGCCGCTTTTGATGGATCGATGATGGAAATACGCATGCTGGGGAAAAGTTTTGGCATCCAGAGAGAAACCGGTGCTTTTGTGACGGATCTGCATTTGATTCCCTGGGTTGTGATGCCACTTCTCGAATATGTCTTACATTGTCAGGGTGCTGCCGTTACAGGTGATTGGGTTTCGTTCAGGGAACTAGACAATGGAAAAGAAAAATATCTGCTTTTTAAAAAACGTGGAGAAGATGTCCTCAAGCAGCTCGCCGATAAGTACATCGATTTTTTCGATGATATTGTTCATATGTTTGATGGTAAACAAGTGGAAAAAGCGTTTGAGTCCGATGTCTCTGTTGTGTTGTATCCCTTGCCGCTGGTTCCGGTTATGATCTGTTACTGGAAGCCCGAAGAGGGCATGGGCTCGAGTCTGAATCTGTTTTTTGACAGAAGTGCCAATCAGAATCTCGGGGCGGATTCTGTCTTTTTCCTTGGAACCGGTTTGGCACAGATGTTTGAAAAACTTGCGGAACATCACGGGTTTTAACTCTCAGGCAAGCTCCTAACGCAGACAAGCTGCAAGTAAGTGCCTCGAAGATCTCAATACTTTCGCTATCTGGAGGTATATACCTATTTCCCCAGTTAAATACTTCACTCATTTTCTTGTTTTTTATTACAGCTTTTATGTAGTAAGGCACTAAGTATCAGCTAAAGGCAGAAGCACCGTGAAAGTCGTACCCTGGCCAATCTCGCTTGTCACGCTGATATTACCATGGTGGGTATCAATAATGGATTTTACAATAGAGAGGCCCAGACCGGTGCCTTGTATTTCCCTGGTGTTGCTGTCTTTTACTCTGTAAAAGCGAGTAAATATTTTTTCCAGATCTTCGGGTCTCATGCCGTACCCTGTATCTTTGACCTGTATTTTGATATACTCGTTTTCAACGTCTGCTGTAATGGTAAGTGTAGCTCCGTCCGGGGAATACTTAATGCCGTTGGTGATCAGGTTGGAAAACACCTCTTCCATGTTTTGTTTGTTGGCCAGGATTGAAGGATATTCCTGAGAACAATTCAGATTGATTGTGATATCTTTTTCAAGGGCATAGGGTGAATGGAACGTCTGCAGTTCTTTGAGGAGTTCTGCGACATTGACCTGTTCTTTTTCGTGGGCGATCAATCCCGATTCAATTCTTGACAGGTCAAGGAGTTCGGTGACAAGGTTGTTGAGATTGAGGATTTTTTCTGAAGCACGGTTGAGTATTTCCACCTGCTTTTCAGTAACATCGCCAGCCAGTCCGTCCTTAATGTTTTTCAGCTGCATAAGCAGAGAGTTCATCGGACTTCTCACTTCATGGGAAACCATGGAGACAAAATCTGACTTCATCTGGTCCATTTTCTTTAAAGCCGTGATGTCGTGCAAAACGGTGACTGTGCCAAGGTTTTCTTTTGTTCTTCCTCTAAAAGGTGTGCAGCGTGCGGTAAGAATTTTGTCTTCGCCACTGTTTGTCAGGTGGATTTCACTGGCTACTTCCATAAAAGTGTCAGGCTCCATGACCAATACCTGATCAATCCCAGACAATAAATTTTCATTGGAAATTATTTCGTCAACCCGGCGACCCAGAACATCTTCACCGTGGTAGCCTATCATGTGGAGAAAAGCCGGATTCGCCTGGACGATCAGCTTTTCTGCATCGGTGGTCATAACGCCATCAGTGAGGCGATTAACAATCACTCTGAGCCTGGATTTTGAATCGGCTATATCCTGCAGAGCTCGTGTGTACTGGAGCGATTTTTCCACAACAGCACGAAGTTGGTCAGGGGTAAATGGTTTTGGTATAAAATCAAAGGCTCCTTTTTTCATGGCCTCTATCGAATGTTCAAGCGTTGCATAACCGGTAATAACGATGACAACGGTATCGGGATGATTGGCGCGAACTTCAGAAAGGACATCAAATCCTGAAATTGTCGGCATCATCAGATCAACCAACACCAGATCGAAATGCGCCTTGTTGATCATGGACAAGCCGACTTCTCCGTCGGCTGCGACCTCCACATCAAATCCTTTATCCGAAAGTACCATTTTACAGGCATCGCGAATTCGTGCTTCGTCGTCGACTACGAGAATTCTTGGTGTGTGGAGATGGACTTCAGACAAAATAGTGGTCATTTCCGGCTCCTTATCTGGTTCGGTTAGCTGCGGGTTTTTGTACACATACTGACGTAATAATAAAAAAACAGGCTCATGGCAAATCCAACTTTTCAATTAATGCGACAATGTGGTAATAAGAGGAAAAAGAGTCTCTTTGCAAAGAGTAGCCCGGCCTGAGTAGATATGGCTGAATCCCTCTGTTTTCGGGGAAAAAGGAAGTTCGCTGTACTTTGCTATTTATATAGGGGGGTACGTTATGGTTTGGTTTGTACAATAGGCAAATAATATTTATAGGTGCTATCATTTTTTGTGTAAAAGGCGATGGATGGAAAAAAAAGCTATGATAACAATATTTATCTATTATAATGCCAGACGTTGAAACATTTATCGATATATTGTCTATCCCATTTATTTTGATTAGTGCCCGCTTGTGCGCTGGTGATAACAGAATGACCGGCGATTAACCAATCGGGGCCAATCCAATGGAGGATCTTGTAGTGACCAGGATTACCCCTCAGCAGGAAAGTGAAAACAGGATAGGTGCAGTTTTAGTGGTTGGCGCTGGGATCGGAGGGATGCAGGCGGCCCTCGATCTTGCCAATAGTGGTCTTAAAGTCCATCTGATCAATGATGAACCTTCCATTGGCGGGACAATGTCCAGACTGGACAAGACCTTTCCCACCGGTGATTGCGCTATGTGTATGATTTCTCCGCGCATGGTTGAATCCAGTCGTCACCCTAATATTGAAATGCACACTATGGCCCGGGTGCTGAGTGTGTCTGGTGCCGAAGGGAATTTCACCGCCACTGTTGAACAGGTTGCCAGGTATGTTGATGCGGATCGCTGTACCGGATGTGGTGCCTGTGAAGCCAAATGTCCCACCAAAGTTTTTGATGTTTTCAACCAGGGATTGAGTAAGCGCAAAGCAATCTATGCTCTTTTTCCCCAGGCAGTTCCCAATACCCGTGCGATTGACCCACAAAAATGTCTGTACCTGACGCGGGATGTGTGTCGAAAGTGCGAAAAAGTCTGTGACGCCGACGCAATTAATTTTGAGGATAAAGACAAACAGTTTGATCTTCAGGTTGGATCGATCATTCTTACACCGGGGCTGAAAACATATCAACCGGAAATCAGGCAGGAATTTGGTTACGGCAGACTCAAAAATGTAGTTACCTCCCTCCAGTTTGAACGCCTTCTCTCAGCCTCAGGACCTTGTGCCGGAACAGTTACCCGCCCCTCGGATGGTGGACATCCAAAGAGACTTGCCTGGATTCAGTGTGTGGGCTCCAGAAACAGTCATAATAGTAATCCCTGGTGCTCATCCGTCTGCTGCATGTACGCAGCCAAACAATCAATTATTGCCAAAGAGCATGACAACGAAGTGCAGGCCACCGTCTTTTATATGGAACTAAGAGCCTTTGGCAAAGACTTTGATAAATATATTGATAAGGCTAAAAATGATGCTGGCGTAATTTATAAAAGAACAATGGTTTCTGAAGTGGTTGAAGACCCGGAAACGCATAATCTTTTTATCCATTCTGTGGCAGAAGATGGAACACTGATCAATGAAGAATTTGACATGGTTATCCTTTCCATAGGATTTGAGCCGAGAACTGATGCTGCTGATTTTGCGGATATTTTTGGCATTGATACCGATGAATATGGTTTTGCCAAGACGTCCAAACTTGCGCCCGTTGAAACATCGAGAAAAGGTGTTTTTGTCGCAGGCACTTATCAGGGGCCTAAGGATATCCCTGAAACTGTGATTCAGGGCAGCAGCGCAGCGGCTGGTGCGATGGCACTGCTCGGTGAAAGACGGGGGACAGAGGTTAAAGAAGTTGTTCTTCCGGATGAGCTTGATGTCGAGGGTGAAGAATCAAGGATTGGGGTTATTGTCTGTCATTGCGGAACCAATATCGCGGGAACTGTGGATGTGCAGAAGGTCGCTGATGTGGCTGCAAAAGAACCTGGCGTGACCCATGCTGAAACTGTTATCTATGCATGTGCGCCTGATGGACAACAGAGAATCAGAGATCTGATTAAGGAAAAAAATCTGAACCGGGTTGTTGTTGCATCCTGTACCCCCCGAACCCATGGGCCACTGTTTCAGGATACTATTCGTGAGGTGGGACTGAATAAATTTCTCTTTGAACTGGCCGATATCCGGGAGCAGTGCTCCTGGTGCCATATGCATGACAATGAAAATGCCACCAGCAAGGCTATTGAAATTGTCAATATGAACATTGCCAAGACAAATCGTCTGGTTCCTGTCACCACAAGTTCTGTTGGTGTGAATCATACAGCTCTTGTTATTGGTGGTGGTATTGCTGGTATGACTGCGTCCTTGTCGCTTGTTGATCAGGGCTATGCTGTGCATCTCGTTGAACGGGAAGAAACGCTCGGCGGCCTTGTGAGAAATGTTCGTGCCAATCTTGAAGGTGATGATGTTCAGATATATCTGGCTGATGTCATAAAAAGAGTACAGGGGAATTCGGCAATTACCCTGCATATGGGTACAACCGTAGATAAGGTTGATGGTTTTGTCGGCAATTTTGAAACGTCCCTTACAAACGGTGACAGTGTTGCCCATGGTGCTATTCTGATAGCTTCCGGTGGCGTAGAGTATAGTCCGGAAGAGTATAAGTATACCGAATCGGACAGGGTGGTTACCCAAAGAGAGCTCGAACATATGCTTGCCGAGAACGAACCGGAAGGCGGGAAATGTTACGTTATGGTTCAGTGTGTCGGCTCACGGGAGGAACCGAATAATTACTGTTCCAGAATCTGCTGTCAGGATGCTTTGAAAAACAGTATAGCCATTAAAGAAAAGGATCCGGCTGCGCAGGTCGTTGTGATCTATCGTGATATAAGGGCCTATGGCCTGAAGGAAGATTACTACCGTAAAGCAAGAGATCTGGGTGTCCTCTTCTTTCTCTATACTCCGGATGAAAAACCAAATGTCGAGCCGGAGGCTGAAAAACTAAAGGTGACTTTCCCGGGTAAGGTTCTTGGTAAGGAAATGGTGATTGATGCTGACTATGTGGTGTTATCTACAGGGCTCAGGCCTCAGCCGGATGTGGAAAAATTCGCCAAAAAATTTAAACTCACCTGTAATATTGACGATTTTTTTCTGGAAGCACATGTTAAATTGCGGCCGGTTGATTTTCCGAGTGAGGGGTTTTTCCTGGCTGGCCTTGCCCATGCGCCTAAAAATATTGAAGAGACTATTGCTCAGGCCAATGCCGCCGCAGCACGAGTCGGAGCTTTGCTTTCCCACGAAAGTCTGTCTGTTTCAGGTGTTATTTCCAAGCATAATCGGGATCTATGCATGTCGTGTCTCGCATGTGTCAAGCATTGCCCCTTTGGGGCACCGTTTATTGATGAAGATGGCCGCGTCTCCCATAACGAGGTGAAGTGTACCGGTTGTGGTATTTGTGCAGGTGTGTGCCCGGCTAAAGCCTACCAGGTGAATTATTTCCGGGATGATCAGATTACTGCAATGATTGACTCGGTTACAGATGTATTTTAAGGGTATGTGATAAGAAATATTGGTTGAAGTTTGGTAAGTGCATTTTTTACGATGCCATTAAGAAAGAAGGAACTGAGAATGACTGCAGCCACAGAAAAAATTGAACAACCAGTGGGGCCTGAGAAGCCACAGGAAATACCAGTTGACTGGAAGGCAAATATTGTCGCCTTTGCCTGTCATTATTGTGCCTTTGCTGCGGCAGATCTTGCCGGTGTGATGAGGCTATCCTATCCATCTAATGTGAAAGTCGTTCGCCTGCCGTGTTCAGGTAAACTTGATCACTCCTACATCCTGAGGGCATTTGAACGAGGGATTGACGGAGTCTTTGCCGCAGGCTGAATGGAAGGACAATGTCATTTCCTGGAAGGAAATACAAATGCGGTTAAAAGGGTAAAAAGAGTTAAAGCAATGTTGAATATGGTCGGGGTCGACCCAGGCAGGCTGGAATTTTTCCATCTCTCGGCTGCTCAGGGGCCCAGGTGGGCTGAAATCTGTACGGAGTTTACTGAAAAAATTATTGCTCTGGGGCCATCGCCCATTTGGTATGCATTAAAGAAAAAGAACGAGTCCACGCAAGTTGAAAAACAGGTCGCCTGATGATTATTGTTTGTCGGCGGAACTGCCAGTTTACTGATGAAGGAGTGGAGATAATATGATAGTAGGTGAACAAAAACCATTTGATGAAGTGTGGGAGATGGTCAAAAACCACAAACAGCTGACAGTGTTTGGCTGTAATACCTGTGTTGCTGTCTGTCACCAAGGTGGAAACAAAGAGGCCGAAATTCTGGCGTCACTCCTTCGTATGAGAGCAACCCAGGAAGGCGTTGATATGGACATCGTAAACGGTGGCATTGAACGGCAGTGTGAGCATCCGTTTTTTGAATCGGCCCAGGAAATGCTCGAAGGTTCTGAAGCTGTTCTCAGTCTTGCCTGTGGTATTGGTGTTCAGTTTGTTGCGGAAAAATACATGAGTACCCCTGTCTATCCCGCCTTGAACACAACATTTTTGGGAGATGTGCAGGAAGATGGTTTTTTTACGGAAAAATGTCAGGCGTGTGGAGATTGTGTTCTTGGTCTAACCGGTGGAATATGCCCGGTCAGCCGCTGTTGCAAGCGGGTTCTCAACGGGCCATGTGGTGGATCAACGAACGGCAAGTGTGAAATATCAAAAGATATTGATTGTGCATGGCAACTTGTTGTTAACCGACTGGAAGCGCTAGGAAAGTTGGATGATTATGAGAAAATTGCTCCTGTGAAAGATTGGTCAAAAGACCGTGCAGGCGGGCCTCGATCATTTAAACTGGAGGGCTTTTAATCGTGGATATTAAAACAAACAGTAAGCTCGAAAAAATAATGAAGAGTGGCCATATGGGGGTTTCCAGCGAATGTGGCCCGCCACGCTCAAGTGACCCTGAAGGTATTATTAAAAAGGGGCATTTGATAAAAGATCATGTCGATTGTATAAATATTACGGATAATCAAACTTCTGTTACCAGGCTTTGCAGTCTTGCCGCTTGTATTCACTTGAAGAATGAAGGGCTGGAGCCGGTGTTGCAGATGGTTGTCAGGGATAGAAACAGGATTGCGCTACAGAGTGATATTTTAGGTGCGGCATCCTTTGGTATTAATAATATTCTCTGTCTGTCTGGAGATCATCAGAGCTTTGGCGATCATCCTAATTCTCAGAATGTGTTTGATCTCGACTCTATGCAGCTTATTCAGACCGTGCGTCACATGCGGGATGAAGGCAAGTTTCTGGGCGGAGATGAAATAAAACTGCCACCCAATATGTTTGTTGGCGCCGCTGCCAATCCTTTTGCTGATCCTTTTAAAATTCGTGTACCAAGACTTGCGAAAAAGGTAGCAGCTGGTGCTGAATTTATCCAGACACAGTGCGTGTATAATCTCGATAAATTTGAATTATGGATGGAGGGGATTGTTGAGCGTGGCCTGCATGAAAAAGTATTTATCATGCCTGGTATTACCCCGATGAGATCCGTTGGTATGGCGAAATACATGGCAAGAGCGGTACCGGGTATGGATGTTCCAAAAGAGCTTATTGACAGGCTGTCAGGAGTGCCCAAGGAAAAACAGGCAGAAGAAGGAATTACCATTGCGGTCGAGGCTATTCAGCGGTTAAAAGAGGTGACGGGAGTAAGTGGTTTTCATATCATGGCTATTGAATGGGAAGAAAAAGTTCCTGAGATAGTGGAAAGAGGTGGTTTGTATCCACGTCCCAAAATAGATTGACAGTTGGTAACTGTTCAGCAGCACCTCACCTGTCCACGATCACCCCGCCCAACATACAGGTAGTATAACTGGGCAGGGAGCTTATGGACATGTAAGGCACTGCTGAATAACAGCGAAGCGGTGTCATACATTTCGTGCTTTCACGTTTTTTTTTGCCGTATTCTGAATAATTGTGATAGTTGTTTAGAAGGAAAGGGGAATTTACATGTGTCAAACCAGTGTTTTTATGGAAAAAGATGGAGAGGAAGAGCTGCTGCTTGAAAATGTGACAACTCTTGAAGTTCTTGAAAACAGTTTGAAAATTACCGCTCTTTTTGAGGGTTCAAAGGAGTTTGTCGGGGCGTCTATACGACATATTGATTTTGCCGGTGGCAAGGTGTATTTACAGCAGAAATAAGCTTGGCATTGAATAGATTGCGCCATAAACCGGCGACTTGGAGATGAGATGGACAATACAGAGAAGCTAAGAGTGCTGTTACAGCACTGGATTGAGCATAACGACGGACACGTGGAAGAGTTTGAAAAGTGGCGTAAAACCATGGCTGAAGATGATAAACAGTCTTTGGCGGCCCATATTAGCGATGCAATTGCTGCAATGGCAACAGTGAATGAAAAACTGACAAAAGCACTGACTGAGGTTGGTGGGCCAGCGGAAAAAGAGGATGGCCACCACGATCACGATCACCACCACCATCATCATCATCACTGATTCGATAGTAGTGCGAGAATAAAAAAGAAGGGCTGGAAAAACAGTTTAACTGTCATTCCAGCCCTTTTTCCTTTTGCTCTGACAGTGTGTGCCGGAGACTCTTTCCTATAAACTTTTCTGGAAAGAGGAGAGGGTGTTTTTCATCAACATGGCGATGGTCATCGGGCCTACTCCGCCCGGTACAGGAGTAATCTTTCCAGCGATCTCTTTTGCTTTGTCGAAATCGACATCACCTTTTAAGATGGCTTTGCCTGTTTTTTCATTCATGCCAACACGGTTTACACCAACATCGATAACGGTGGCGCCTGGCTTGATCCATTCCGGTTTAACGAGATCAGGGACACCTGCTGCAACGATGAGGATATCTGCCCGTTTACAATGACCGGCGAGATCCTTGGTTCGGGTATGGACTATTGTCACGGTGGAGTTTGCACCAACACCTTTTTGCGCCATCATCATGGCAATTGGTTTACCGACAATATTAGATCGTCCAACGACTACAACCTCGGCGCCGGATGTTTCGGTGCCGGAGCGAACGATCATCTCCTGGATTCCTGCAGGGGTACAGGGCAGAAAACGGACAGCATCACCACCGATCATCAATCGACCAACGTTGACAGGATGGAAGGCATCAACGTCTTTATCCGGGTCTATGGCGTTGAGGACTTTTTTGTCATCGATGTGCTTAGGTAACGGTAATTGTACGAGAATGCCGTTTATAGCAGGATCATTATTATATTTATCGATCAGAGCGAGAAGATCTGCTTCTGAGATATCATCCGGCTGGTCATCCTGAATTTCATGAAAACCACAGCTGAGTGCGGTTTTTACTTTTAGGGTAACGTAGCTGATGGAGGCAGGGCTGCTGCCAACGAGAATTGTTACAAGACCAGGGACTTTTCCGGTTTTTTCTTTGAGTGCATCAACTTCCTCTTTAATTTCAGCGAGGATAGCCTTGCGTATTTCGGTGCCACTAATAAGTTCAGCAGTCATTTTTTGGTACTCCTATGTAGGGTATAGGACGGAGACATTTCCATTCTGAATTATGTGGAAATATCTCCGTAAACGTTAAAGAGAAGCTCTAGAATACGCCTTCAACTTGTCCTGTTTCAACATTGACATCAACACGCTTGAACGCCGGGTTGGAGCCGGTGCCTGGCATAAGGCTGATGGTTCCGGCAACAGGTACGATAAATCCAGCGCCGCCGTAGGTCAGTACTTCGCGAATGGACAGACGCCAGCCTGTTGGTACGCCTTTGAGTGCTGGATTGTCAGACAGCGACAGATGAGTCTTCACCATACACATACCCATTTTGGCAAGCTCAGGGTCAGCCTGGATGCGTTCGATTGCTTTATTGGCATCGGCAGAGTAGTCAACACCATCAGCGCCGTATACTTCTTTGGCGATGAGTTCAATTCTCTCTTTAATCGGCATATCAAGCTCGTAGAGAAACTTGAATTCTGTCTTGTCTTCACATGCTTCCACAACAGTCTCGGCAAATTCGATAGCACCGTCACCACCCTGTTCCCAATGTCTGGAAAGAGCAACACGGGCACCTTCTGCCTCACACAGTTCGCGAACTTTGGCAATTTCAGCGTCGGTGTCATTGTAAAAGGCATTGATGCAGACAACCGGGGCGATACCGGCTTTACGAACGTTCTTGATATGGTGAATAAGGTTTGCACAACCAAGGCCAACCCATTCAACGTTTTCGCTGTTATATTCTTCAGGCATTGGTTTGCCTGGTACAGGTACCGGAGCGCCACCATGACATTTCAGTGCCCTGATGGTGGCAACAACAACTGCACAGTCAGGTTTTAGACCGGAGTAACGACATTTGAGATTCCAGAATTTTTCAAAGCCGATGTCTGCGCCGAATCCGGATTCGGTTACATGGTAGTCGGCAAGTTTCAGGCCGATTCTATCAGCGATAATGGAGCTCTGGCCAATGGCAATATTGGCAAAAGGTCCTGCATGAACGATGACCGGCTGGCCTTCAAGAGTCTGCATGAGGGAAGGATTGAGAGCATCAACCATCCATGCGGTCATGGCGCCAGCAACCTGTAGATCTTCTGTCGTGACAGGTTTGCCTTTTTTGGTGTAGGCAACAACGATTTTGCCCATTCTTTCACGCATATCTTTGAGATCTGTGGCGATTGCGAGAATAGCCATAACTTCAGAAGATACCGCAATGCCGAATTTGGATTTCATCATAAAGCCATCGGATTTGCCGTTCACACCGTCGATACCTATGATGATGTTCCTAAGAGACTGACAGCAAAAATCCATGATCCAGCCCATCTCAACGTTTGTCGGGTCGATATCAAGGCGTTTCATACCGGAAAGTCTTTCGAGCTGTTCGTCGGTATAATTTCTCTCATGCTGTAGGCGGGAAGTGAGAGCAACCATGGCGAGGTTATGGGCGTTCATGATGGCGTTGATGTCACCTGTGAACCCCAGAGAAAAAGGAGTAAGAGGGATACATTGTGCGAGTCCGCCACCAGCTGCTGAGCCTTTGATATTCATGGTAGGTCCGCCGGAAGGCTGACGGATAGCAGCACAAACACTCTTTCCTATTTTACCAAGACCCTGAACGAGGCCCATGGAAGATGTGGATTTTCCTTCACCCAAAGGTGTGGGGGAAATTGCAGTAACGTCGATGTATTTTCCATCAGGCTTGTCTTTTAAACGATCAAGGACTTTTCGAAAATCAATCTTGGCAATGTAGTGACCCTGGGGAAGAAGTTCTTCCTTAGTCAGCCCAAGTTTCTCGCCGATCTCGTAGATCGTAAGCATTGTTTTTTCTGCGTCTTGCGCAATCTCCCAATCTGCATGTTTGGTAGGATCTAATGCCATGGTACACTCCTTTGTTAGATTGAGGCTCGGATGAGCCAATTTAATAATTACAGCGGTTAAATCATAAAATGGTGCACTGCAATAAACTGGTACGTTGAAAAAATCAAAGATCGGATTCGATCGAAAGTGTGGTGTGATGTGGTTGAACAAACAGGCTGAATCATAAAACGCTTCTCCAGTGGAACATACAAAAAACTCTCTGGACGACCACTTTGCATGGTCGTTCAATCTGTCTCAACGACACGAAATTCGTAACATAAAAAACCCCGATTATCAAATGATTTTAGCTGAAAGTGAACCGAATATTCATTAATTGTTGGCTGAAATTGTGGTAATTTCTGTTAGTATTGTTTTTATCTTACAGTTCACCGCGTGCAAAGTGTGCAAAGTGTAGGTTTGAAGGGGTGGTCTCTTGATTTGTTCAGCCACGTTGTGGCGATAATGAGTCACTTGTGGCATGGAAATGGCTTGTGTTTGAAGTCGCTTGTTCGAGTTGTGCTATAAAATTACGTTTGGTGGTGGAAATTAAGTGGATATGTGACAAACAGCATATTTTTGTGAGTGAAAAGTATGAGATTCTCTTTTGATATTATGGAAAACGTGCAAATGCACACATTGTGGTATTGTCTGAATTGTAATAAGATTTACAATAGTTGGGCCGGATGGTTATGGAAAATGACAGTATTTATCCGTTGAATCGGAGTCAGAAAAATTACTCTACTTGAAGTGAGGTAACACAATGTCAAAAAGGGTTGTAATTATAGGTGCGGTTGCGCTTGGACCAAAAGTAGCATGCCGGTTAAGGCGGCTGGATCCGGATGTTGAGATTACTCTTGTTGATAGAGATAGCCTCATCTCTTATGGAGGGTGCGGTATTCCATATTATGTTGGAGGCGATGTCAACGATATTGAAGATCTGTATAAAACCTCATCCCATGCAATTCGGGATATGGCTTTTTTTGAAAATGCCAAGGGAATAAAGGTTCTTACACGGGTTGAAGCGACAGAAATTGATCGGAAGAACAATCGCATACACTTTCAGCATCGTGATACAGGTGAAAAACAGATTCTTGATTATGACAAACTTGTTCTGGCCACCGGTGCATCTGCGATACGGCCTCCATTTAAGGGATCTGATCTCCCTAATGTTTTTACAGTTTCAGATCTTCATGACGCAAAATCTATCAAAACATTGATGGCTCAGGGAAAGGTGGGTAAGGCTCTTGTCATTGGTGCCGGGGCAATTGGTCTTGAAATAACCGAGGCGATGACAGATTTGTGGGGTATTGAAACAACTCTGGTTGAGATGGAAGATCAGGTTCTGCCAACACTTCTTGGGAAATGTATTGCCAGGGTCGCAGCAAAAGAACTGGAGAACAAAGGTGTAGAGCTCCTGCTTACTGAAAAAGTACTGGAAATCACGCAAAACACCGAAAATGGGCAACTTGATGTTAAAACCAGTGCAAAGACAATAGGTGTGGATATCGTCGTTCTTGCCGCAGGAGTCAGGCCGAATACAGGTCTTGCATACCGGGCGGGTATAGCGACCGGAAGATCGGGGGGAATAGTTGTCGATAATCGCATGCGTACAGAAGACCCAGATATATACGCCGGGGGAGATTGTGTTGAAATACGGAATCTTGTCAGCGGTGAAAATATGCTGATGGCTCTGGGGTCTCTTGCCAACCGTCAGGGCAGGGTGATTGCCACAAATATCAATGGCGGGCAAAGTCATTTTAAAGGAACTGTGGGTACCTTTTGTGTTAAAATCTTTGATCTTGCCGTTTGCAAAGCAGGCCTTACCTACCGCCAGGCAAAAGAGACGGGTTTTGATCCGGTCTACGCTGTGGTTGCCCAGGCGGATCACGCACATTTTTACCCTAACGCTGAGCTTATTTATATCTCCCTGCTGGCAGATAGGAAGACAAGGAAGATACTCGGGATTGAAGCGGTTGGTAAAAATGGTGATGCGGTTAAGGCCAGGGTTGATGCTGTTGCTGTGCTTTTACCGTATGGGGTTGATGTGGATGGAATCTGCGGGCTTGAGGCTGGGTATGCACCACCTTTTGCCTCGGCGATGGATGTTGTTAATAATGCCGGCAATGCTCTGGACAATGTTCTGGCCGGGAAAAACCGAACGATTGATGCGGCCGATTTTCTCCATGATTTTGGTCATGAAAAAGCGAGAGTGCTTGATATCAGAGGGGCAAAGGAAGCTGCTCCGTTTAAAGAAAAATATGGTGAACGCTGGCTTAATATTCCCCAGGATCAGCTTCGTAGCCGGGTATCTGAGATTTCAGCAGATGAATCTTTCTATCTGCTCTGCGATACCGGGCCACGGTCTTATGAAGCGCAGGTTTTCCTTACATCAAAGGGAGTTGCCAATACCTTGAATATCCAGGGTGGCTATGCCATGATTAAAATGATTGCCCCGGAGTTTATTTAACCCCTGTCTGCGAATCCGGCTCTGGTGGTTTTTCGGCAACATCCTTTTGAGGAAACTGCCTGATCTCACCTTCAAGAGTGATTACTGTCCAATCACCATTTGAATCGCAGGCCTTTATCAGACATTCAACAGAGGGTGCGCCTTTGAGTTGCAGGGCGCACTCCTCGTTGACATTTCTGTTGAGAATGGATTCAAACTTTGTCTCCATGGCGATGCTTTTAAATTGTGCCAGCGCCTTTTCAAAAACAACGATCCTTTGAAATTCTTCAGGATCTGTTGCCTGTATTTCCTGACGTAATACTTCTATTTCTTCTTTTTTTCCTGCGATAATCTGAATTGTTTTTTCCATTTGTCCTTTTTCTTTGGTAGGGATGGAAAAAAGTATCTGTTTCTGGATCTCAATATCGGCTTCAATATAATTTATTTTTTTCAGGAGATCCTGAGTCGTTGGGTTTGCCATTTTTTTGTCCACAATTTTTGGTTATTGGTTTTACTGGTGATTGTGATATTATTTTTCTTATTCTGCAAGTTGTTAATGGCTTAACAAAAAAATATTATTGTCTGTTATGAATTCTGAAATACATCTGGTTGTACTGCCGGTTTTTCTTGTTATTGGTCTTGGGTTCAGTCTGAAGCGTACGGGGCTAGTGAAAAGTGATTTTCTTTTTGATCTCAACAGACTGATCTACTATATCGCCCTGCCTGCGCTTCTTTTCTATAAAATTGCCACGTCAGATTTTTCTTCTAATTTTAACGGATCGTTGCTCGCCGGGCTTATCGTTTCAATCCTTGTTGTCTTTTTTCTTACCTACGGTTACGGCAAACTGAGAAAGTATCCACCTGTTGTCCATGGGGCATTTTGCCAGGGCGCCTTCAGGGGAAATCTGGCTTACATTGGCCTTGCGATTATTTACAATGCCTATGGTGAGGGAGGTTTTGCAATTGCTGGAATTCTTCTTGGGTTTCTTGTTCCTGTGATGAATTTTTTTTCTGTAATTGCTTTGATTTTGCCCCAAAGGAAAGAAAATTACGAACTTGGGACGATGTTCTGGGTGCAGCAAATAGCTTCTAATCCACTTATTGTTGCTTCTTTTGTGGGTATTGTTTGGAGTTTTCTTGGTATTCCTCTACCAGAGGTCGCAGACAGGGCTTTTGGAATTCTGACTGGAATGTCGCTGCCGCTGGCGCTGATTGCCATTGGCGCCTCTTTTTCTTTTCGCAAATTACGAGGTGATCTTGTACTGGCAGCATTGGCTGCCAGTATTAAAATCATTATTTTGCCGCTTCTCGCAGCTGTTCTTCTTGTTTTACTCGGGGTTAGAGGGCAGGATCTGGCTATAGGTGTTATTCTGGCAGGAACTCCAACAGCGACGGCTGCATATATTATGGCACAGCAGTTAAAAAGTGATGCGGAACTGTCCGGGGCAATAATTATGCTTTCCACTCTGTTCTCGCTTGCAACCTATACTGTTGCTTTGTATCTTCTGCAGCTGTTTGAGGTCAATTTCCCCCTTTCCTGAACCCGAAATGACAACAGATTTATATTTCATGTTGAAAACAAAAATAGAAGAGAACTGGCTCTGGTTAGTGATGTGGGTAATTTTTATCATTGCTGCCATTTATTCAAGGCCTCTTATACCAATTGATGAGACGCGCTATCTTTCCGTTGCCTGGGAGATGTGGCATAACAAAAATTTTCTGGTACCCCATATAAATGGTCTGCCATACAGCCACAAACCACCACTGTTGTTCTGGGTTATCCATCTGTTTTGGTGGATATTTGGTGTGGGGGAATGGTCGGGTCGGATGGTCGCACCACTCTTTGGACTTGTCGCTGTTTTTTTGACCAAACGCCTTGCAGGGTTGTTGTGGCCTTCTGAAAATGGAATCAGCAGAAACGTTCCCTTTGTTCTGCTCGGCATGCTCATCTGGCTGATATACAGCTCTTTGACCATGTTTGATACCTTGTTGACCTGCATTTGTCTGTTTGGTCTGCACGCTGTATTTGAAGCCTCCCTGCAAAAAGGAAAACTTCCCTGGCTCTGGCTGAGTGTGGCCATTGGTCTGGGTATTCTTGCGAAAGGTCCTGTGGTTCTGGTCTATGTTCTTCCCGTTGTATTGCTGGCTCCCTGGTGGAATAAAGGAGAATCTGTTTCTCTGCTCAGGTGGTATGGTTTAGCACTTGGCACCCTTGTCGCAGGTATAGGAATCGCTTTATGCTGGGCAATTCCTGCGGCAAAGGCGGGTGGGGCAGAGTATGGTCAGGCAATACTTTTTGGACAAACGGCAGGGCGTGTGGTCAATTCATTTGCCCATGGCCGACCTTTTTATTGGTACCTGCTTCTCCTGCCGCTTTTTCTGTTTCCGTGGTTTTTCTGGCTGCCGCTCTGGCAGGGAGTGAAAAGTTTTCGCCTGGATCGGGGAAGTCGTTTTTGTCTGAGTATTCTGTTGCCGGCATTCGTTTTGCTCTCCTGTATCAGTGGTAAACAAATTCATTATATCCTTCCGCTGCTCCCTGTTGCGGCACTGTTGATAGCCCGGCTTATCAGCAATACTACCCGTCTTGTGCGTTTTGATAAGATAGTTGTATTGCTGATCTATCTGATTATCTGTGCTGTACTTTTTGTTCTTCCATTTTTATCGATGCAGGATGGAGATCGGGAGGTTTTGAAAACAATTCCAATATGGATTGGAATTGTTCCTCTGTTGTGTTGTTTGTTTTTACTCTCTGTGCGGCCGTGTTCAATGAGCGCATCTCTTCGCAGGATGTTTGTCAGTATTTTGTTGCTGGTAACTTTTTTTCATTTAGGTATGTCAGTGTCACTCCGTACAATTTATGGTTCCGGTGAGATAGGCCTCAGCATGGGGGAGGTTCAGGATAAAGGAGGACAAATCGCAATACTGCCTGGAGAGTTAATGGATCAGTTTCAATTTTCCGGTTTGTTGACTAAACCGCTTTTTACTTTTGACAACTGGGATAAATTAGCTGTCTGGACGATGACCAATCCGAACCAGTATTGTGTGGTCTTTACCAGGAGCAAAGCCTATAAACATCTTATTGGCCCCGGTATGGCAAGGCGATATGATGATGGTTGGCTTATCTTTCGTCCTGCAAAAGGTTTTTTAAAAAGTTATCAGGCATGGGTGGCAAATAAGACAGACTGATGGCTAGCATAATTACTGCATTCTACGGGGGAGCTTTGAGTGAAAGTTTTCTCTCAGATAATGGGAAAACTCCTCAATGATATCAAGTTGGCCTTGTCTGTACTGAATACTATCTGCACGGTTCCCGGTTTCGTTGAGTTCGTTTGTTAAAGCTGTTTTTCGCGTAACTTCTCCAAAAGTGTTGGTAAAATAAAGCGTGCGTTCGAACCCCTGCCCTTGTATGATGGGAAGCATGAAAAGCACATTCGATCAACTCACCAAAAACATTCCCAAAGAAGACAAAGAAAAT
>CAMZKN010000226.1 GCA_947311315.1 uncultured Desulfobulbaceae bacterium
ACTGCACGGCAATGCCTACGCGATGCAATTATGAGGGTAATTCTGTTCAGGATTGAACACGGCTGGTCAAATTTTTAGGCTCTTATATGAAATATCCAGGACTCAAAATGGGTTAGTTTTTTTTAAATGGGTGGAATTCCCCTATGTTGTAAAATGAACAGTTTTTTACTAATTGATAGAAAGGCTGTGAAAATATTTCATTAGACGTGCATATCTTATTACGATATATATGAAGAAACCGTTACTTATTTAAAATCACAACAAAAATACCGAACAAATGATAAAAACACGTTGTACCTGGTGTGGAGACGACCCTCTTTACAAAGAATACCATGATAAGGAATGGGGTGTACCGCTTTATGATGATCAACAGCTTTTTGCCATGCTGATTCTTGAAGGCGCCCAGGCCGGTCTCAGCTGGCTGACGATTCTCAAGAAACGGCAATCATATTGGGATGCTTTCGATCAGTTTAATATGGAAAAAATAGCGGCCTATACTGATAACGACAGAAAACGTCTGCTGGAAAATCAAGGCATCGTGCGCAACCGACTCAAAATTGATGCTGCGATAAAAAACGCCCGTGGCTCTCTTAACATAATTCAAGAGTATGGTTCTCTTTCCAAATATTTGTGGCGTTACGTTGACCACCGCACTCTGCAAAATAATTGGACCACAACAGAGGATCTACCCAGTCAGACCAAAGAATCCGCCGCCATGAGTCGCGATCTGAAAAAAAGAGACTTCAATTTTGTCGGGCCAACTATTTGTTATGCATTTATGCAGTCTGTAGGTATGGTAAACGACCATACCACTGACTGTTTTCGCCACCCGGAATTACAAACGAGATAATTTATTTCACTCGCACCGATATGATTACACAAATCAGACCTTTTGAAATACAGGACAAAGATTCCGTTATCCAACTGTGGAAAGATTGTGACCTCGTTGTTCCCTGGAACAACCCCGATGACGATATACAACGCAAACTCAAAGTTCAGCCCGAACTCTTTCTGGTTATGTGTTGCACCGATCAGATCATCGCCACCGTCATGGCCGGGTATGATGGCCACCGAGGGTGGATCAACTACCTGGCTGTCCACCCGCAACACCGGCAATCTGGAAGAGGTAGACAAATGGTAAACAAAGTTGAAAAATTGCTTTTGGAAAAAGGCTGCCCCAAAATCAACCTGCAGGTGCGCAGCACAAATGTAGAGGTCATCCAATTCTATAGAAATATCGGCTTCAAAACAGATGATGTTGTGGGCCTTGGAAAACGTCTGCAATTCGATAAATATTCCTCGTAAACAAAACACAGTAGAAGTGAGTGCATTGGCAGGTGAAACCGATTTACAAAAATTGCTGAGTACAATGTCCCCGGAATTTTTACCGGATACGTTTGTATTCTGTACCGTTCAGGGTATATACGGTGATTACAGTGAGCTCTCGCCACTGGCTTCATTTTCCGAACCGGAAGGATTAACATTGGTTATAACAGAGGAAAAAGCAAAAAGGGCCGGGCTTTCTTATGAAACAACATTTAAAGCTATTACTCTCACCGTCCATTCCAGCCTTGACGCTGTCGGCTTAACTGCTGCAGTCTCATCACAGCTTGCTGAAAAGGGCATTAGTGCCAACATTATTGCAGCCTATTACCACGACCATATATTTGTACAAGCTGAAAAAGCGGAATTGGCTATGGAAACATTAATAAACTACAGCTATACCAACGAAATATAAGGAAAAACATAATGGCTCTTTTTCGATGCAGCAAATGCAATCATCTTCGAGAAGTAGGAAATGACTATCTTGGAAAATCAGTTAAATGTCCAAAATGTAGTGAAATATCAACTATTTTCAACACTGTCACATTCATTGATGCCCTAATTAAGAAACATCTCCTTCTTAAAAAAGAATGCATCAATCTACGTCAACAACTTGAACAAAAAGGTGATTTAGATATTGAGGTAATTGGGATTGAGCCAGCAGAAGAGATTGATATTTATAACACAACATCTTTGACTCAAGCTGAAAACTATGAACCAATTATACAATGGTTTCAAAAACGTCATATAGAGATTGAAATTAATCAGGAGTCCGTTGACACCACGGGATTCTTTGATGAAGTTGCCTTACAACTTGGTAGCAATTTTAGTGTATTGCATAGTGTCAGCGATCATATCAAATATCTTCAGAACAGAAAGTACACAAACGCTAAACTGGAGCTCTCAAAAAAAAGCCCAAAAGAAATCAAACAAATAACTACATTTTGCAAAGAAATGTATGAATATTCATTTGTTGCAAAATACTTCTATCAGAAAAAAGAAAAAATAATTCGACTCACATTGCAAACTGCACCAAAAATCAGGCAGTTTTTCAACGGCATATGGATGGAATGTAACTTCTCCAAAAGTGTTGGTAAAATAAAGCGTGCGTTCGAACCCCTGCCCTTGTATGATGGGAAGCATGAAAAGCACATTCGATCAACTCACCAAAAACATTCCCAAAGAAGA
>CAMZKN010000227.1 GCA_947311315.1 uncultured Desulfobulbaceae bacterium
ATACAACAAAACACAAAAACAACTCACTTCAATAAAAGCTATGTATGGCCTTCCACTGGTTAAAGATTTTCGTAAGATGCTATGCGACGGTTAGAATGGACTTTACCAACACTTTTGGAGAAGTTACATTGCCGCGGCCTACAGAACAGAACACAGTACCACCGAAACCTTTGTTGAGGTCAATGTCGGTGCCACCCGCAATCTACTCGAAGCTGCCAAAAAACATGGCGTTGAGCGATTTATCCACTGTTCAACCGTTGGCGTCCAGGGCGAGATCAATGACCCGCCCGCAGATGAAGAGTACCGGTTGAAGCCTGGTGACCACTACCAGGAATCAAAAAAAGAAGGCGAATTACTGGCCAGAAAATATTTTGCTGAAAAAAGTGTACCGGGTACGGTGTTCAGACCGGTTGGTATCTACGGCCCCGGTGATACACGGTTTTTGAAACTGTTTCGCTCCGTTGCCAAAGGTGTTTTCGTAATGATCGGCTCCGGTTCTGTTCTCTACCATATGACCTATATTGACGATCTAATCGACGGTATTATACTCTGCGGCACACATCCCGATGCACTTGGAGAGGTCTTTACCCTGGGCGGAGAGCGATACACAACACTCAAAGAGCTGGTGGCCGAAGTTGCCGGGGTACTCGAAAAACGACCACCCTGGATTCGCATTCCCTATCTGCCCGTATTCTGGGCATCAATAGTCTGTGATAAGATCTGCAAGGTTATCAATGTCAGCCCGCCTATCTATCCACGGCGGGTGGAATTTTTCTCACTGGATAGAGCATTTTCCATCGACAAAGCCAAACGATTGCTCGGCTACGCTCCCCAAATCGGTCTGCATGAGGGACTTTCCCGCACAGCAGATTGGTACAGGGAAAACGACCTTATTTAACAACTCACTTTCGGTATATTGCAGCTCACACTCAGGGGGCTGCCTGCTGTTCTTTTTTTGTACAGGATCAACATCATGACAAATATTATTCGCCATCCCGACAAAGCCGCTTCAAAAGATTACGACGTCATAATAATTGGCGGAGGTATTTACGGTATTACCCTTGCCCTTGAAGCGGGTCTTCGTGGTAAACGCTCCCTGCTCCTTGAAAAAGGTGATTTTGGGGAATACACCAGTTTTAACAGCCTGAAAATCATCCATGGCGGGCTGCGATACCTGCAATCACTCGACCTGCCCAGATTCCGGGAATCGGTAAAGGAACGGTCGTGGTTTTTAAAACATTTTCCCCATCAGGTTCATCCCATGCCCTGCCTTATGCCCCTTTACGGTAAGGGCTTAAAAAGACCTGCTGTTTTCCGGGTAGCCCTTCTCCTCAACCATCTCCTGTCACCGGGACGCAACGACGGCCTGGATGATGACCACAAACTGCCAATTGGCGGCATTGTATCGGTGAAAGAATCTCAAAAAATATTCCCCCTAGTCGATACCAATGGACTGCAGGGCAGTGCTCTCTGGTACGATGCCTGTATGCCTGACTCCCAGCTCCTTGTTATGGAACTGTTGAAAACAGCATGTGATATCGGTACAACTCCCCTCAATTACTGTGCAGTACAATCACTCATCACATCTCAGGGTGGAACAGCCATTGAGGGAGTACGTGCACTGGACAATGAAAACGGAAAAACATATGAATTTACAGCACCAATAGTTATTAACAGTACCGGTCCCTGGTGCCGTACTGTTATAGATGGAGTGGGTGGAGATCGCGAAGAACTGTTTCGGCCCTCCCTTGCCTGGAATGTATCTTTCAACCGCCCTGCTCTTTCGGATCATGCCCTTGCGGTACAGGAAAATACACCCGGCAGCCGAGCCCTCTTCGTCACTCCCTGGAAGGGCAGGATTTTTGCCGGATGTGGTCACGAACCCTGGCTGAAAGGGCCGGATCGTCCTATGCCGACAAAAGATCAGATCAAATTTTTTATCGGAGAACTGAACGGCGCAATTCCAGGACTTGACCTCAATATGAGTGATGTTCACCGGGTTTTTGCCGGTCTTTTACCAACCGTCCAGAGTGGCAGCAATGTGCTGACCAAACGGGAAGTGATTATTAACCATGGTGCGGAGCAAGGCCCACAGGGGCTCTATAGTGTAGGCGATATAAAGTTTACCACCGCACGTCTTGTTGCCGAAAAAATATGGGGAATAATCGGCAAAAATAACCCCGGTATGGTACCACCCGATACGGCTATGCCCGTATGCAGCAAAGACACTTACCCGCAGGACAATGCAACAGAGGAAACCCTGCAGACAATTTTTGCAAAGGACAAATCCATCGTTCATTTTGATGATCTGATTATACGAAGATCAACACTCTGGGAAAAGGGGCCGGATGCGATATCTGACGATTTAACAGAGATGTTTGATTGGGATGATTCCCGGAAAATAAAGGAACTGGATAAATGCAGAGCCACCATGCAGGCTCTTGTTCCTGAAAACTCTTTTGCTGCAACGAAAAACGATTCACTACGGCGGGAGGAACACTCATGATTTCCGGTTTTTTCTTAACTAATGGCCAAAACCCTGAGAGCGAAAACCGTTTCAAAGAACTCCGTAACACTCCATCTGCTGGTATCGTTTATGCCGATGATACGCTCCTGCTCTCCGATACAGTTGACTCTGACGCTTTGGGCGACAAGAAATGCAATCCGCTTGTCTCGGAAGATAAACGATTGGTTATCTCTTTTTCAGGAACGCTTTATAACCGGGTTGAGCATGTAAAGAAATACGATCTGCCCCTTGAGGCAGACAGCAGCACCGGTGATGCAGACCTCATAGTGCAACTGTACCTTGCCTTCGGTGAAAATCTCCTTTCCCACCTTAACGGAACATTCTCTTTTCTTATTTACGACAAAGATGAAGAAAAACTTCTTCTCTGCCGGGATCGCTTTGGCGTACAACCGCTTTACTACTTTGATGCACCCGGCTTCTTTGTTTTTTCCTCGACTATAGCGGGAGTTATCAGGCTCACAGGGCAGAGTAAAAACCTCCACCACCCGGCACTCGCCAAGATACTCCTGTTTAATTACAATGTGGGTTTTGATACGCTGATAGAAGGTATAAAACGCTTGCCAGCTGCCCATTTTCTCAAGATACATGGCGGAACCCAGCCACTACTCAAAAAATACTGGTCAATAGATTTCTCACCCATTTCACGCCCCGAGGAAGAAGTCTGCCATGATCTGCTGCAGCATCTGCGCCGGGCGGTTGGGTCGTGCCTCTCAGATACTGGGCAGAGCGGTGTTTTTCTCAGTGGCGGCATGGATTCCAGTACCATGCTGGCCCTGAGTTCGGAATACAAATCAACTCCCATCAACACCTTTTCCTATAGATGCAAAGCCGCCTCTTTTGACGAATCACAATATGCGCGGCAAATGGCGGAGTTTACCCGGTCCCACCATCACGAGTCAGAGTACAGCAGTGATGATGTGCTTCTTATGCCCGAAGTAGTAAAAGGGATGAATGAGCCGTTCTCGGATGTGGGTATCAATATTGCCACCTATCTTCTTGGCAAAGAGGCCGCTGCGGCAGGCACCGGGTTAATTCTCACCGGAGATGGTGGCGACGAATTATTTGCCGGGCACCCGATTTACGAAGCTGATAAAATTGCCAGATATATCGATACGGTTCCACGTTTTTTGACGGGGCCTCTGTTTTCCCTTTTTAAACAGTTACCGGATTCTGACCAGAAAAAGAATCTGTCCGTTAAATTGAAACGTTTTTCAGAGAGTATGTCCTACCCGCGGCAGTTGCTCTCCCATCGGTGGCGCATTTACTACGATGCGGCGACTCTGCTCCATGTAAGCAGCGATAATCTAAGCGATACAATTGACTGGAAAGATCTTTTAAAAGATATACTTCAGGTTAACGAAAAGACTACAGCGCTTGATCCACTTGCCAAAAGTTTAGCCAGTGACTACCAGACAGTAGTTGATTTTTATTTCCGCAGAAATGACCTGGTTCGTCGTTTTAATATCGATATTCGCTATCCGATGTTTGATCATAAGCTGGTCGAATACTGCGCTTCGCTACCCAGCTCGCTTAAAATAAAAGACTGGTTCGATACCAAATATATTTTCAAAAAGGCAATGGAACCTGTTTTACCCCATTCCATCATTTACAGAAAAGACAAACTGGGCCATAGTATCCCTCTGAAAAACTGGATCCGTGACGACCGGAAGGTACGGGAAATGATACTCGATCATGTCTCGGAAGAAACCATCAGCCGACGGGGATTGTTCTCAACCGATGCTATTACAAAAATGACCAACGATCATCTCAACAAAAAATCCAACCATTCACACAGGCTCTGGAGCCTCGCCGTAATGGAGATGTGGCTTCGACACCACTTTGATTAGCCTGCAAAGGCAAAACAGATGAAAAAATCAACAGGACTGGTCTACTCCACCGACAAGGGACACATCTGTCCGACCTGTGAACATCCTGTAAAACAATGCAGGTGTCCCCAGACAGCGACGGGGCTTCCCTCCGATGGGGTAGTACGGATAAGCAGACAGACAAAAGGGAGAAAAGGAAGTGGCGTCAGTATGATTTCCGGCCTTCCTCTTAATGACAATGAACTGAAAAAACTGGCCAAACAACTGAAAAAAAAATGCGGCACAGGCGGTACGGTTAAAAATGGACTCATTGAAATCCAGGGTGACCATAGGGATATCCTACTCAAATATCTCACGCAGATGGGATTTAAAACTAAGCTGGCTGGTGGATAAAATATGGCTGAATTTACAATACCGGACATTGATTACAGAGATGATTGCTGAAAAGGTTACAAAGATGTGCGGGCACGTCTTGAGAGAATGAATACCGGCCAGGAATTTGACTTTATCTGTGACGAAAAAATGGCTGAAAAAATAGGTCGTATTATTTCTCTAAACGGTGGTGAAATTGTAACGACAAACCCCTCACTTATCGGAACTGTCATTACTGTTCGAAAGCAGTCGACAATTGAACCTCCCTCATAAAAAGCCTTGATTTAATGGAATTTCTCAAAGACTGGCTTATCGACCATATTAAAATAACCGACAAAAAGTACAGCCCGCTGCTACGCTCCACAGGGTAAATTAATGCTAACCGCCAACTCTTTCAATTGGCACAGGAATTTTTCGTCATTTTTAAGTGATCTAAAACTGCTCGTACGTCAAAGCTGAGCTTGCGCATTTTTTGAGTGATATTTTTTA
>CAMZKN010000228.1 GCA_947311315.1 uncultured Desulfobulbaceae bacterium
ATGTATGGCCTTCCACTGGTTAAAGATTTTCGTAAGATGCTATGCGACGGTTAGAATGGACTTTACCAACACTTTTGGAGAAGTTACGAATTCATCTGCTATTTGGTTCTTTTTAAAGGGAATCTCCGATGCCGTCAGAGGGGGGTTTTATAGAATGTTCAGCCAAAATTTGAATCGTATACCAATCCCACCAGCAACACAGGAACAAAAAATCAGCATCGGAAATTTGGCAGAGAAATGCCAGAAACTCGCCGAGCAACGCTACACCGTAGAAAACAACTTTCGCCGTCGTCTGCCCGATCTCTGTCCACCAGGACAAGAACCAAATCTCAACAACAAACTCAAAAGCTGGTGGCTCCTTGAGTTCATCGATCTGCAAAAACAGATAAAGACTAAATTTAAAAACGCTATTCCTCTGGCAGAACGAAACGAATGGGAGGATTATTTCAATGCTGAAAAAACAAAGATTTCTATGCTTAACCAGCAGATATTCGGGTGTGAGGCAGAGTTAAATAAAGAAGTATTTCACCTCTTTAATTTAACCCCTGAAGAAATTGTGCTTATCGAGGCATAGGTATTGTTGTTATTCAGTAAAAACCAAAAAAAAGGCTAAAGGCAGAATCAAATGAATGATCCTGCCTTTAGCCGACAATGGTGAATCCGGAGTGCCTTATTTTTTCATTTTTCGAAACCTGAGACCAGCAAAACCGGCTAAACCCGCGCCAAAAAGGAGCATAGCTCCAGGTTCTGGAACAGGTGATGGACTGGCATCGACGAGAAAGGTGGTGTCATTATAATCGTGGTCACTTTTGCCGATTAGAAGATCTTCCCAGGCCAGAAGATAGCCGTTTTTATAGCTATGCCCACCATAATTGAATGCGCCAAGAGAGAATGTCAGCATGTGATCAAGTTGGTTGTCGTAGGTGTTATGCAGTGGATTACTGTAGTAACGAGCCCCCTCATTGTTTACGGAAAGAGCAAATTCAAAAATACCGGTATTGGAAAAAGAACCTGAAAAAGTAGTTTCGCTAAAAATCTCAAAACCATTAACTCGATCGGAAATTGTCTGGTAACCACTGGCGTTAACGATACCCAGCGCATTTCTATAACCTGCTGACGTGGAAGTAATCTCCCACCAGGAAAGATCGCTCCAATAATCGTCATCAGTGGTATAAATTGATTCTAACTCACTGTTATCTGTATAGCTTGATCCAATGACATGATTGATCACTTCGTAAACAGCAGGATTGTTATTGTTGAATACGGCAGGTAAAGGCGTTGCCGTAGTTATGGATGGAATGGTGCAGGCAGTAAACATTAAAAAACAGATTGCGGTGTTCCATTTGTTCATTAGCTTCATATTTTGTATCCCTAACTTTATAAATGATAGATCATTTTCCGTGGCAGTAAGACTAGCCCTGCCTGTTAGGGACATGCAATTAACAACCCATGTTTTTGGTTGTTATTAAAAACCTAGGTAACTAATTGAATTGTTGTTGGTATTTTTTTTAAAGACAGTAAATGTTGAAACGGCAAATTATCTTGTTATTACATTATTGTAATTCAAAAAACGTGTCCGTAGTTACTGCAGGCATGATATTCTTGTAACATTTCCAAAAGTGGTGGTGAAACAACTACTGGATCCCCGATAAACTCCTTCGGGGATGACACGTATAATCAATCCCTTGCTGTCATTCCCGAGTTCTTTTCTCGGGAAAAAAGATTTTTATGGATGTTGCCACCAGTTTTGGAGAAGTTACTTCTCGTTTACATATTCCGGCGATACTGTCCACCTACCTCATAAAGAGCAGTGGTAATCTGACCCAGGCTGCAATGTTTTACAGTATCAAGTAGTTCTTCAAACACATTACCGCCCTGCAGTGCGGTATCTTTCAACCGTACTAAAGCAGCTGGAGCTTCTTCTTTATGCTTTTTATGGAAAACTGCAAGTCTACCGATTTGTTCATCTTTTTCCTCGTCGGTTGATCTGGCAAGTTCGAGGGCTGCGTTTTGTTCAATGGAATTGCAATCGGGGTTGGTAAAAGTGTTTACACCTATAATAGGATATTCTCCAGAGTGTTTCTGTCGCTCGTAGTACATCGATTCTTCCTGGATTTTACTCCGCTGATAACCGGTTTCCATGGCACCGAGAACGCCGCCTCTTTCTGTTATCCTGTCAAATTCGGTGAGGACCGCTTCTTCGACGAGATCGGTGAGATCCTCGACCACAAAACTCCCCTGATTCATATTTTCATTTTTAGCAAGGCCCCATTCCCTGTTAATAATAAGCTGAATGGCAAGGGCTCTGCGTACAGATTCGGAGCTTGGGGTGGTGATGGCCTCGTCAAAGGCATTGGTGTGCAGGCTGTTGCAATTGTCATAAATGGCACACAGGGCCTGTAGGGTCGTTCGAATGTCATTGAATTGAATTTCCTGACAATGTAGAGATCTGCCGGATGTCTGAATATGATATTTCAACCTCTGGGAATTGCTTGAAGCACCATATTTATTTTTCATGGTGATGGCCCAGATACGTCTCGCAACCCTGCCGATAACTGTATATTCAGGATCCATACCGTTAGAGAAAAAGAAGGAGAGATTGGGGGCGATTTCATCAATATCCATCCCCCGGGCCAGATAATACTCAACGTATGTGAAACCGTTTGAGAGTGTCAAGGCAAGTTGGGTAATGGGATTGGCACCGGCCTCTGCTATATGATATCCGGAGACCGAAACGGAATAGAAGTTCTTGACGTTTTGAGCAATAAAATATTCCTGAATATCGCCCATCATTTTCAAGGCAAATTCGATGGAAAAAATACATGTATTCTGGCCCTGATCTTCTTTGAGGATATCAGCTTGTACGGTTCCCCGAACATTGCCAAGAACCATTGCTTTGATTTCACTGTATTCTGCAGCATCAGGTTGCCTGTTTTTTTCTTTGACAAAGACATCTACCTGTTGATCAATGGCTGTATTCATAAACATGGCAAGTATAATTGGTGCAGGGCCATTAATCGTCATGGATACAGAAGTGGTGGGGCTGCAGAGCTCAAATCCGTCGTAGAGTTGTTTGACATCATCGAGTGTACAGATGGACACACCTGACGTGCCAATTTTGCCGTAAATATCTGGTCGTACAGCCGGATCCCAACCATAAAGAGTCACAGAATCAAAAGCCGTGGAAAGTCTTTTGGCGGGATAGTTTGCAGAAAGGAGCTTAAAGCGCGTATTGGTCTGAACCGGGCCACCTTCTCCCGCAAACATTCTGGTCGGATCCTCTCCTACACGTTTAAGCGGAAAAACACCGCCGGTATAAGGGAAGTATCCCGGTAGATGTTCTTTTCTCATCCATGAATAGAGATCTGCCGGATCGGTATAATGGGGTAAAGAGGTTTTCGGGATTTTGGAGTGAGAAAGGGAGGTGGTGTAAAGAGGCATCCGAATTTCACGGCCGCGCACGGTATAGACATATTCGTCGCCTGAGTAGGCTTTACAAACTTCACTCCAGCTTTTTACTGTCTCTTCTGTTTCTTTGTCTATTAAGGCACCAAAAGTATTGGCTTGAGACTGCAAAAGAGCAAGGGAATCTTTGTCCACGTCATTGTTTGCCTCTATCAGCAGTTCTCCTGCACGTCGTAAATGATGTTCGTTACGAACTGCCTGGGCCTGGCTTTCGGTATTTTTATGGTAATCCCGTACCGTTGAAGATATTTCAGCAAGATACCGTATTCGTTCCGTTGGAATAACGATGGTCTTGGATGAAGACATTTTTGATTCAGGCTTGGGCAGTTGAGGTTCAAGATTCAGTGAGGTCTTCTCGTTGAGTTCTTCTATTATTGCGTGATAGAGTGCAGTCACCCCGTCATCATTGAACTTAGAAGCGATAGTTCCAAAAACCGGGAAATCTTCCGGTGCGGTGTCCCACTGTTTTCTGTTTCGCTGTACCTGTTTGCGAATATCTCGAATGGCATCATCACTGCCTTTTTTCTCAAATTTATTGACGACAATAAGATCGGCATAGTCAAGCATGTCGATCTTTTCAAGCTGGGAAGGTGCGCCATATTCGGAGGTCATCACATAGATGCTGCTGTCGGCAATATCGGTGATCTTGGAATCTCCCTGACCTATTCCTGCAGTTTCTGCAATAATAAGATCAAATCCTGCGGCCTTAGCAACCTGTAGTGCCTCAGGGAGTGCCTCGGATACTTCGCTGGCAGAGTTTTGGGTGGCAAGGCTGCGCATATAAACATTTTCTGAATTCGCTATAGAATTCATGCGAATACGGTCTCCAAGAAGAGCACCACCAGTTTTTTTCCTGGAAGGGTCACAACAGATCAGGCCGATCTTTATGTCTTTTATATCGTGGAGAAATCGAACGATGATCTCATCTGTAAGGGATGATTTTCCCGCACCACCAGTACCGGTTATACCGATAACTGGAGGGTTATTTTGTTCAGCCAAAGGCGAGATGTCAGCCATCAGTCGCGTAAGGTCGCCATCTTTCCCGGCTTTTGCAAGTTGGACTGCGGTGATATATCCGGCTATTGCTTTTGAGTTTTCTGTGGTGAGTTCAGTCACCTTGAAATTGTGGTAGGGCAGGGTGGAAAAATCGAGGAGTTTGATCATGTGATTAATCATGCCCTGAAGGCCCATGGAAGCGCCATCTTCCGGGGAGTATATCTTGGTTACTCCGTAACTCTCCAGCTCTTTAATTTCATCTGCTACGATAACACCGCCTCCGCCACCAAACACCTTGATATGCGAAGAATTCTTTTCTTTTAACAGGTCGATCATATACTTAAATGCTTCCATATGACCGCCCTGATAACTTGACATGGCGATACCCTGTGCATCCTCTTCAATGGCAGTGTCAACCAGATCTTGGACGGAACGGTTATGGGCGAGATGAATAACTTCTACACCTGAGTCCTGCAAAATCCTGCGCATGATGTTGGTTGCAGCATCATGACCATCGAAAAGGGAGGTGGCCGTGATGACTCTGACGACATTTTCGGGTTTGTACACTTCTGTTTCTGCAGTCATTATTTTTTCCCTCTGAGAAAACTCATAATAAATTCTGTCTGTTGTTCAATATACTGTTCGATGCTGAAATGTTTGGCAAAATACCACCGCCTGTAGGCCCATGTATGACCTAAAACAGATATGTTATGACCAATAAAGTTGATTGTCGGATCATCGAGGTTGGGGAGTTTGCCGATTTCCCGCAACTCCCTCATCGCACCTATAAAAAGATTGGTTATTCGCAGTTCAGCTTCAAGGACTTTTTCCTGCCATTTTAAAGGAAGAAAATGGGTGACCTGGTACATCAACAATACATGATCACTCATTCGGTTGCAGACGAAAAAATATTCTCGAATAACTTCAGCCAGTGCATCTTTACCAACCGTTGGTTTGGCGAGTGCGTCCTTGACCGCCTGTTCAACAGCACTGTGAATCGCGATGCAAACAAGATAAAGCACATCATCTTTGGTCGAGACATACTCGTACAGTGACCCTATGGAAAGACCGGTTTCCCTGGCAAGTGCTCTCGTTGTAGTTTTGTGATATCCATTTTCGATAAAGAGTTTTACGGCCGCATCAACAATCTGGCGTCGTCGTTCTTTCACCAGTGCCTGGTTCTTTATATGTGTGACAACTTCGCGCGAATCATCCGCCATAAGTTCTTCTCCCGTGATACTTTTGATGAATTTTCATTAAACTTTTAAAAGTTATAGTAAAAAGTATAAGAACAAAAGGAAAATGTGGAAAAGATACTCCTTATAAAAAACATAAAGGCACTAAACATATTTTTGATGTTCGGGTAAATAGAAAATGAAAAAATCACATCCCAGTTATTTAAACGACGGTCATCAGATGACCGCTTTTATCTTTTCAGTAAGAGCGGGGACAAATTGTTTCAAATCTGCCACAACCAAAACATCGGCAACTTCACCAATGGGCGCGTCTTTATCTGTATTTATAGCAACAATAAATTCTGATTTTTTCATTCCTGCAAGATGCTGAATAGCTCCGGAAATCCCACATGCGACATAGAGTTTTGGTGTGACACTTTGCCCTGTAGTACCAACCTGGCGGTTATGTTCAACCCATTCTGAATCTACTACCGGACGACTTGCTCCGTATTCACCACCAAGTGATTCAGCTAGTTCTTTGATCATCGACACATTTTCCGGTTTACCAATGCCTCGACCGGCGCTGACGATAACATTTGCTTTGGTAAGATCAACACCGCCCTGTTCTGCTTCTTCGTATCCCTCAAAAACAACCTGAGATTGTTGTTTAGTTTCAATAGCAATTGTTTCCGGAGTTTCTTCACCTGGTTCAATTGCGTTGAATGCACCTGCCTGAAGAGTCAAAACGACTTTTTCAGTTGCATTTTTTACACGTCTGCGAAGTTTTGCATTGCACGCAGGAACGATATAACCATCATCATCTAGGTCAACAACTTCCGAGATTTGACAAAGTTTAAGACTGTTGGCAATTCGGGGAGCGAGATCCCATCCATAGGAAGAATGAGAAAAAACTATGAGATCGGGTTGCTCTTTTTCGAAGACCTGAAGAAGAAGTTGTTTATGGGTGTCAGGATTGTATTCTTTGCAGGTTTCAACGTCTCCAAGATATAATTTTCCGGAAAAATGTGGTAAGTCGTTTTCGTTTCCAACAAGAAATAGTACCGCTTCACTCTTTGTTTCCTCAGCAAAGCCCATGAGCTCGTATATATTTCCGAGTACTTTTCCTTCTCTGCACTCAGCAACCAGTAAAACTTTCATTATTTTCTCCTCTAGGACAGGACTGTTGTCTTCTCTTTGAGTATTTTTAGTAATTCATCTGCAAGATCTGCAGGTTCGCCTTCCAGAATAAGGCCACCACTTTTTTTCTCCGGAAAGAAAATTTCTGCAGTTTCCTGATTGGATTCAACGTGTAAAAGATCAGCAACAGGAACGCTCAACAGTTCTTTCTTCTTGGCTTTCATGATGTTGGGCAGTGTCGGGTAACGTGGCGTGTTTAAACCAAGCTGGCAAGTAAAAACAGCAGGCCCTTTTACACTGACAAGAGCTTTGATGCCACCTTCGAGCTCACGTTTTACTTTCGTTATGCCATCATCGTACGAGAAATCAACAATGGTGGTAACAGATGGCAGGTTCAGCATTTCAGCCAGCAAAACCCCAACCTGTCCACTGCCTCTATCCTGGGACTGCATACCGGTAAATATGCAGTCAAAGCTTTTATCTTTTGAGAAATCAGCAATTATGGATGCAATCTCCTGGGGACTTTTTGCAAAAATTGCATCGTCGACCACGTGAACACCTCGGTCACAACCCATGGCCAGGGCTTTTTTCATTGTTTCTTTAACGCGATCAGATCCTATGCAGAGAACAGTTACATCGCTGTCGCCCTGTTGTTCTTTTAATTGAACGGCCTGCTCAACGCCATATTCGTCATACTCATTCATTCGCCAGACAAGATCAGCAGTTTCATACCACTTGGAGTCGGAATCAATTTTAAATTTGGACTCCATATCTGGAACCTGTTTTATGCAAACCAGAATTTTCATTGTACTTTTCCTGTATTGATGAGCCTGTTGATTAAATGTATTTTGCCCGATCTCTTCGTTATATGTAAAATTTTATCCTCGGAGGTAAGCGTAGACTCCGATATCAACTATATGCCTGTGGTAAAATTTTCCATATGCCTCGATATCAGACAAAAAAAACTATTAAATTAACAGACTCATTGATATTGTATTGCGTAGCCACTATGTTTCTGGACTATCTTGTCAAGCCGGCACCAATAACAATGCGCTGTATTTCACTTGTGCCTTCGTAAATTTCCGTAATTTTTGCATCGCGCATCATTCGCTCCACAGGGAAATCCCTGGTGTAGCCATAACCACCAAGTATCTGTACCGCCTGTGTGGTAACTTTCATGGCTGTTTCACTTGCCATCAGTTTTGCCATGGCTGATGCATTGGAATATGATATTCCATTGCTTGCTTTGTAGGCTGCACTGTATATGAGAAGCCGTGAAGCTTCTATTTGTGTTGCCATGTCAGCCAGTTGAAACTGTACGCCCTGAAAACGTGCTATTGCCATATTGAATTGCTGTCTCTCTTTGGCGTAATCAACAGCAATATCAAATGCACCCTGAGCGATGCCAAGAGCCTGGGCTGCAATACCAATTCGCCCACCATCAAGAGTTTTCATGGCAACTTTGAATCCATGTCCTTCTTCGCCCAGCATATTTGATTTTGGAATTCTACAATTCTCAAAAACAAGTTCCATCGTAGGTGAACTTCGAATGCCCATCTTTTTTTCTTTTTTGCCAAAAGAAAAGCCAGGGCTCCCTTTTTCTATGATAAAGGCACTGATACCATGATGTTTCTCGGCATTTTTATCTGTTCGTGCGAGCACAACGTAGGTTTCAGCCTCGCCGCCATTGGTAATGAAGATTTTTGTACCGTTGAGAATCCACTCATCGCCATCTTCGACTGCGGTTGTTTTCGTGCCGCCGGCATCAGAACCGGCAGATGGTTCTGTAAGGCCAAAAGCGCCCATTTTTTCGCCAGTTGCAAGGGGGGTTAGATAGTGTTGTTTCTGTTCTTCTGTACCGAATAGAAAGATGGGATTGGCACAGAGGGAGTGGTGTGCAGAGAGTGTTACTCCGGTAGATGCGCATACCCTTGATAGTTCTTCAACTGCAATAGCGTAGCTGATATAATCTGCACCAGCACCACCATATTCCTCAGGAAAAACAATGCCTGTAAGCCCAAGTTCACCTAGCTTATCAAACATTAAAGCCCTGTCGAATCGTTCCTCTTCGTCTCTGATTGCAGCTGTTGGTGCAACCTCTTCCTCTGCAAATTCACGAACCATGTTGCGTATGAGGCTCTGTTCTTCTGTTAATTCAAAGTTCATTTTTGGTACTCCGGATATGGATTATCATAACCTACAGGTACTGCAGGAAGTAAAACTGCTTTTATCATTCAGAGCGAAATAAAAAACAGGAAGGGCAATAGATAACCCTTCCTGAATACTATTTGTTATTATTTCTTTTTAGAACTGAGTTCAGGGAAATTCCAGTAGAAGTATTCTTCTCTACCGCTGGTTTTCTCGGCTTTACGATCAACTTCCTGCTGTCTCAATTCTACTCTTCTAATTTTACCACTCAATGTTTTCGGTACTTCTGGTACGAATTCAATAATCCGTGGGATTTTGAACTTGGCCAGAATATTGATGGTATGTTGAAAGAGTTCGAGTGCAAGCTCTTTTGAAGGTTTGATGTCAGGCTTCAAAATTACAAATGCTTTAACGAGCTGGTGACGTTTTTCGTCTGGCACGCCAACAATAGCAGATTCGGCAACAGAAGAGTGCTCAAGAAGCGCACTTTCCACTTCAAATGGGCCAATACGGAAATCAGCAGACTTGATAACGTCATCGCTACGGCCAACAAACCACCAGTAACCATCCTCATCGATGGAGGCACGATCACCTGTATAGTAATAATTGTCCATGAAAACACTGGCCATTTTTTCAGGATTGCCGATGTATTCTGTGAACAAGCCAAGAGAACGCCATTTATCAAGTTTAACAACAATGTGACCAGGCTCATCAGCTACAGTGATCTCTTTGCCATCATCATCAACGAGGGCAACATCGTACATAAAAGAAGGTTGACCAAAAGATCCACTTCTCATTTTGCCATTCATCCATGGATGATTGCCGATCATGGCAGTTGATTCTGTCTGGCCGTAGAAATCCCTGATTTCTGTACCTGTAAGTTCTTTCCATCTTGTGATAACTTCAGGGTTGAGAGGTTCGCCAGCGCCGATGGATTGGCGGAGTGCGGAAAAGTCAAACTTAGATGTATCAAGATTTATGAAAACCCGCCATGCTGTAGGCGGAGCGCAAAACGTGGATATTTTGTGGGTGGTAATAGCGTCAAGATACTTGTCGCCATCCAGTACGGTAAAATTAAAACCTGAAGCAGTTGCACCAACATTGAGAGGTGCAAAAAAACTTGACCATGCCCATTTTGCCCAGCCGGGAGCTCCAAGGTTATGGTGGGTGTCATCTGTACGGATACCGGTCATGACAGATGTTGAAAGGTGACCGAGCGGATAGGATACTGCGGTATGACCAACGCGCTTTGGCAGGCCGGTTGTTCCAGATGTGAAAAAGCAGAACAGAAGATCATCCGACTTTGTTTTTGCAGCTTCTGCCTCAACGGATTGGTTGTTTAAATCCGCATAACTGGTCCACCCTTCTTTTTTCCCTAAAACCAATTTTATTTTTGGAGTGTGATTCACTTTTTTCAGGGCTTCATCAACGATATCAGCATATATTTCGTCTACAAGAAGAGAATCAGGTGCATAGGTTTCAAATCTGAATTCGAGTTCTCTGACAGTCATCGTAGTGGCGGTGGGAACTGCGACAAGACCACCTTTAATACAGGCATAACTGGCAAACCATGTCTCGGGCACGATTGGCATCATCATGTACATGTTATTGCCTTTTTCCACACCGGAATTTCTCAGGCTGTTTAAGCACTGGTTTCCTTTACCTGCAAATTCGGTGTAGGTGAAACTGAGACTTTCTTTGGTATTAATATCTGCCCAGATAAGAGCCTTTTTGTCTCCCCGTTCCTTGACGTGCATGCCTTCAAAAATTTCTGAAGCCCAGTTAAAATATTCTGGTAATTCCATGAAATTGAGTTTGTCGAAAAAGGCTTTGGCTACATCCTTTTTACGATCATCGTCTTCCATCATGTTCAGATCCATTACCTCTTTGTACAGATTCTTCATACTCATGGTCTCCTTACAGTTCAAATTTGAAATGGTTGCCAGGATACTCAAAATTTAATCAGACCAGTTAACTGAGCGCTCGGTCGGATTTCTTGCTGAACTAGATAATAATTATTGATGTTTGTCAAAGTATTTTTTTATTAGAGTGATCCTTACCAATTTGAAAGATAACAGTTTGGGGGATTTGTGTTAAGTAAGATATTGATAAAATAGAAAATAAAATAATTATTTTACTAATCCTTGAAATGTATTGTTTGAAAAATAGCGGTAACCCGGTTTTATAAAATGGTAATTTAATCGATTTTATACCACTATACAGGCTTGGTTTAAGTAAGAAAAAGATTGACAATCTTATGGCTGTAGGTAACCATCACAATTGTGATTGAGCGCTTGGTCGGTTTGTGGAAAATTTAAATATCGGTTATCTTTGACACTGTTTGTTATGTTAAATCAATGATTAATAAAATAACCTGAAAATGGGGCAGATATGAAAAAAGCAGTGATAGTCAGTGCGGTAAGAACACCTTTTGGTAGCTTTGGTGGTACGCTTGGTAAAACCGGAGCCACAGATCTAGGGGCTCATGTCATTAAAGAGGCTGTGGTGCGTGCAGATATAAACACTAATGAAGTAGACGAATGTATCATGGGGATGGTGCTCCCCTGCGGCTATGGTCAAAATCCTGCAAAGCAGGCTGCAATCAAAGCTGATTTGCCCCAGGAGGTTGAGGCAATTACTGTGAACAAGGTGTGTGGTTCTTCTCTTAAAGCTGTTATGCTTGCCGCTCAGGCAATTCAGTGCGGTGATGCGGACGTTATCGTAGCAGGCGGCATGGAAAGTATGAGCAGTGCTCCGTATTACCTAGAAAAAGGCAGATGGGGCCACAGAATGGGACCTGGCAAGATAGAAGATCATATGGTTCATGATGGATTATGGGACATTGTCAATGATTTCCACATGGGCATGTCCAATGAACTGATCTGTGAAAAATGGGATGTATCGAGAGAAGAACAGGATCGCTTTGCAGAAGATTCCTATGCTAAGGCTGTTAAAGGTGTAAAGGACGGTGTTTTCAAAGATGAGATTGTACCTTTTCCCATACCTCAGAGAAGAGGGGATGATATACTTTTTGAAGACGACGAATGTCCCACCGAAACAAGTTATGAAAGTCTTGCGAAAATGCGTCCGGCCTTTAAAAAAGATGGGGTGGGAACTGCTGGAAATGCCTCAATTATCAGTGATGGGGCGGCCGCCTTTGTCGTCATGTCAAAAGAAAAAGCAGAAGAATTGGGTTGTACTGTGATTGCCGAGATAGGAGCACAGGCTTCTGCTGGAATCGACCTCAAGTATGTACTTATGGCTCCGATTCTTGCCATTCCAAAGGTGCTGAAAAAAGAAGGCGTTACCGCTTCTGATATCGATTTGTTTGAAATAAATGAAGCATTCAGTGGTACATCTGTGGCTATTAACAAGGTCCTTGAGCTGGACACGACTAAGGTGAATGTGAATGGTGGAGCCGTAGCCCTTGGACACCCCATTGGTGCAAGTGGTGGCAGGTTACTGGCCGCACTTTTGCATGAGATGGTTCGACGTGATGCAAAGAGAGGCCTGGTTTCTCTTTGCCTGGGTGGTGGTGAAGCGGTTGCCCTGATTGTTAACAGATAATTATAAAAGGAATAGGATATGGAAATTAAAAAGTTCGGTGTCATCGGTGCCGGTCAGATGGGTAATGGTATCGCTCAGGTTGCAGCAACCAGTGGTCTTAATGTGCTGATGAGTGATATTAAAGAGGAGTTTACTGCAAAGGGGTTGGCAGCCATTGAAAAAAACCTTTCCCGAAGTGTTGCCAAAGAAAGAATCAGTGCAGATGAAAAAGATGCAATTCTTAGCCGAATTTCTACGACTACAGATCTTCAACAGATGAAAGACGTTGATTTTATCGTTGAGGCAGCTGTTGAGCGTGAAGATTTAAAGTTCAAAATTTTTCAGGATCTCGATGCAATTTGTCCTGATCACGTTATTCTGTCGACCAATACTTCTTCCATTCCAATAGGACGAATAGCCGCACAGACCAAACGACCTGAAAAGGTAATCGGTATGCATTTTATGAATCCGGTTCCTGTGATGAAACTTGTTGAGGTTATAAAAGGCTTGCCTACGTCTGAAGAGACCTTTCAAGTTACTCTCGATTTGTGCGAAAAATTTGGTAAGACTGCCGCTGAAGCAAGTGATTTCCCAGGGTTTATCGCCAATAGAATTTTACTGCCTATGATTAATGAAGCGGTATTTTGTCTCTATCAGGGTGTAGGCAAGGTTGAGGATATTGATACTGTGATGAAGCTTGGTATGAATCATCCCATGGGGCCACTCGCATTGGCCGATCTCATAGGGCTTGACACCTGTCTTGCCATTATGGAAACCCTTTATGATGGTTTCAAAGATTCAAAATACAGACCTTGTCCTCTGCTTCGTAAATATGTTGAAGCCGGTTGGTTGGGAAGGAAGACGGGAAAAGGCTTTTATCAATATTGATGGCATTGTAAAAAAATCGTCTTAACGGTGTCGTAGTTACTTGATTGGTGGAGGATGGATGGACAAAAATAGCAACGCACCCCCTGAAGAGCTTCAGGCCAGAGTAGAAAAATTGCAAAAAGCAATGGCTGCAAGAGATGTGGGAGGTGCGCTTATAGTTCAGAAAACTGACCTCTTTTATTTTAGTGGCACCGGGCAGCAGGGTGTTCTCTATATTCCAGTTGAAGGTTCTGTATTACTCATGGTGGTAAAAGATTATGAAAGGGCGCGGGCCGAAACCGGTATAAAGGATGTTGTTCCTCTAAGCAGTGTAAAGAAAATTCCTCAGATACTTGCAGATTTTGATTTCCCGAAAGTTGATTGTCTTGGTATGGAGCTGGATGTACTTCCGGTTAATCTTTATTTTCAATATAAATCTCTTTTTAAGCAGGCTGAAATTGTAGATATTTCAACTGAAATACGATTGCTTCGTGCTGTAAAATCAGATTTTGAAGTGGCAAAAATTAGAAAGGCGGCAGAACTTTCTGATAAACTGGCAGCAAAAGTACCGGAGTTCCTGGTTGCGGGTAAAACGGAAGTGGAACTGGCAGGAGAACTTGAAGGATATGCAAGGACTCTTGGCCACCAGGGAATAGTACGCATGAGATTGTGGGGGAGTGAACTCTTTTATGGTCATTTACTCTCGGGTGCGTCAGCTGCAGTACCAAGCTATCTTGCCTCGCCAACGGGGGGGCAGGGTGTCAGTACTGTAATTGCCCAGGGTGCCGGTTATAAAAAAATTGTGGCAGGTGAACCCGTTCTCGTTGATTATGTCTTTACGTATGACGGTTATCTCTCAGATCATGCAAGGATTTTTTCAATAGGAAAAGTGTCTCAGGATTTGCTCACAGCGCATGAAGCAATGCTTGAGATTATGGATGAAGTTACACATTTTGCACAACCAGGAATGGAAACCGGCATTTTGTATGAGACTATGGTCGAGCTTGCCATAAAAAAAGGGTATGCCGACTCTTTTATGGGAGTTGGAGAGAGAAGAATTCGCTTTACCGGCCACGGAGTAGGTCTTGAGCTCGATGAATTTCCCTTTATTGCTAAAGGACAGAAACTCTGTCTAGAGGAAGGTATGGTGATTGCCTTTGAGCCCAAAACTATATTTCCAGGTAAGGGTGTTGTCGGTATAGAAAATACACACCTTGTAACCCAAAACGGTCTTGAACCACTCACCCAATACCCGGATGAGATATGTGTAGTTCCTCAATAATATTTCATAAACGGAGGAAGTAATGTTTGAACAGGCAAAAAATGCGAGTGAATTGAATCATCAGGAAACAGCTCGCTTTGTGGTCGATCTTTATCATCGTACCATGATTCACCATGTTCTCTGGTTTACAGAAGTAAAACATCAGATGGGTCAGGAAAAAGCCCTGGAACTGTTCAGCAAGGCCTCTAAGAAAACATATGAAATTCAGATGAAACATCTGGCCGGGCTTCTTGGCTTTGAAATGGTTGATGGTGTACCTTCACCTCTTCTAGATATGAAACCGGACGATTTACAGAACCTGAAATCACGCCTGGCAAAAAACTGGCTGGTAAGTGATGGTGTCTGGTTTCAAACAGTTGAATTTGCAGAAGGCATGAATGAGGCAAAGAGGTGTAACGACACATGTTGGGCTCAATTTTCTCCGGTTGAAGCACAATCAATACGTGAACTCCTTGGCCTGACTGCTGAGCCGGGTCTGGATGGTTTGAAGAGGGCGTTGGGATTTAGAATATATGAATCTGTGAACACGCAATCTATCACTGAAGAAACTGAAAACAGCTTTATCTTTCAGATGAATAAATGCAGGGTTCAGGATGCAAGAAAAAGAAAAGGTTTAGACGATTATCCCTGTAAATCAGCAGGACTTGTTGAATACAGTTATTTTGCCACAGCAATTGACAGTCGCATTCAAACTGAGTGTTTGGGTTGCCCCCCAGATCCGCATCCGGAAGAATGGTATTGTGCCTGGAAATTTACACTGAATTCAGAAAAAGATAAGAGTTGAAACGTTTTAAGGTAACTTGAAGGAGAAGAAGAGATGGAATACAAAAATATTATCGTAGAGAAAGAGGATTCTGTTGCAACAGTAACCTTAAGCAGGCCAAAGGCACTGAATGCTCTAAATAAAGAGATACTGTTGGAGACATTACACTGTTTTCAGCAACTGGCATTAGAGACGGAGATCAAAGCCGTGATTATCACCGGTGCAGGTGATAAATCATTCGTTGCCGGAGCCGATATCTCTGCAATGCAAAAATTTGATATCTTGGAAGCCAAAGCCTTTGCTACACTAGGTCATAAAGTGTTGAGCACAATAGAAAACCTTCCTCAGCCTGTAATCGCAGCAGTCAATGGTTTTGCTCTTGGCGGGGGCTGTGAAATTGCGATTTCCTGTGATATGAGAATAGCAAGCGCCAATGCAAAATTTGGTCAACCTGAAGTCAATCTTGGAGTGATCCCTGGATTTGGAGGCACTCAACGCTTGCCGCGCCTGGTTGGTAAGGGACTGGCTAATGAGCTTTTATTTTCTGGTAATATCATTGATGCCGAAGAGGCGTGTCGGATAGGTCTGGTTAACAGAGTGGTAGAGCAGGATGTACTGATGGATGAATGCCGTAAACTTGCGAAATCCATAGCTGCCAAAGGCGTTGAGGCTGTCCGTTTTTGCAAGGAAGCGGTTAATAATGGCTTTGAAATGGACTTGAAGCGGGCATGTGAATATGAGGTTGATCTTTTTGCGCTCTGTTTTGCAAGTGAAGATCAACAGGAAGGGATGACAGCATTTTTAGAGAAGCGTCGACCTGAATTTGGAAAATAACAGCAGAGGATAGTAGAGGAAATTTCATGAATCTTGATTTAACTGAAGAACAAAAACTTATTCAGGATACCGCAAAAGAGTTTGCTGTAGCAGAGCTTGAACCTGCCGCCGCCGCACTTGATCAGGGCGGTGATGACACAATTTTTTACGAAAATCTGAAAAAACTTGCAGAGCTTGGTTTTATGGGGCTCAATATTCAGGATCAGTATGGTGGAGCCGAGGCAGGGAGTATCGCATTCAGTGTGGCGCTGACAGAAATTGCCAGGGCCTGTGCTTCGACGGCAGTGACTGTTTCAGTGAACAATATGGTTTGTGAAGTTATCCAGGCATTGGGCAATGAAGAACAAAAAATGGCCTATATCTCTAAAATCTGCAGCGGCGAATATCCTGCAGGTGCCTTTGCCCTGACAGAGCCGGGTGCTGGCTCTGATCCTGCCGGCATGACGACAACTGCTGTACGTGATGGTAACGAATGGGTGCTGAATGGTTCTAAAATTTTCATCACCAGTGGTTCCTGTGCCGGTGTTTTTGTAGTTTGGGCCGTTACGGACCCTGACGCTAAAAAAGGGAAAGGTATTAGTCTTTTTCTTGTAGAACCCGGAGCAAAAGGATTTGAAATTGGCAGGAAAGAAGAAAAAATGGGTCAACACGCCTCAGCCACCAATGAGATTATTTTTCAGGATTGCCGTATCCCTGAAACGGCTTTAATGGGCAAACTCAATGATGGTTTTCGCGTAGCTGTCTCGGAACTTGCCGGCGGCAGGATTGGCATAGGATCGCTCGGCCTTGGTATTGGCCTTGCTGCAATGGATATGGCTACAGGATATTCTCTTGAGCGTTCACAGTTCGGGAAAAAATTGAGTCAAATGCAGGCAATTCAATGGAAGATCGCTGATAGTTACACTGAACTTGAAGCAGGCAGATTGCTATTGATGAATGCGGCCTTCAAAAAGGAGCAGGGAAAGTCTTTTGCCAAAGAAGCTTCGATGGCAAAGGTTTTTGCAACTGAAGCTGGCAATAAAGCGTGTTACGAGGCGATGCAGATCCTCGGCGGATATGGTTATACCAGTGAATTCCCGATAGAGAGATATACGAGAGATGCACGGGTTACCACCATCTATGAGGGTACAAGCGAAATACAGCGTCTTATCATTTCTCGGGCGATTCTTAATGAATTTTCCTGATATATCTTGTGATTATGGATAGACGAAAGAGAGGTGGATGTGGAAGATATTATTCTGAGCAGAAGAAGTGTCAGGCGATTTCAGGAAAAGCCGCTGGAGGATCATCATTTATCTGATATTCTTGAAGCAGCTCGCTGGGCTCCATCATGGGGTAATCTTCAATGTTGTGAACTGGTCGTGGTTAAGCAGAATACAATAAAAAGCGAGCTTGCTGCGATGTTGTCTGCAAAAAATCCTGCGACCAAATGTATGGCAAATGCTCCTCTGGTCTTTGCTGTTTGCGGAACCCCCCAAAAGTCCGGCTACTACAAAGGTAAACAGGTCACCAGATATGAGCATTGGTTTCTCTATGATCTTGGCCTGGTCAGCCAGAATATATGTTTAAAGGCATGGGAACTTGGAATTGGCTCTGTCATAGTGGGTTCTTTTGATCATAAAAAGGCAGAAAAACTCCTGAAGGTTCCGGAAGGATACGAGCTCGTCAGTCTTATTCCCGTTGGTTACCCTGATCATAAGCCTCCCACCCCCAAACGAAAAGAAATGAATGACTTTGTACATTTCGATACATTTTCATAATACTTAATGCCCTCGTGGGGAATAAAGCATTACTCACATTTAAGCCATCCTGATCAAAAGATATTGCATTGATCAGGATGTCTTTTTTCATACAGTTGTATCTACTTTTTGACTTTTCCTGAACTCACCATTAAGATATCACGATTCACGCGTGTATTGTTGCCCATTCTTTTTTCCTCTACTGACGATATTGGCTTTTATGTTACAGACTGGTTTAGATGTGCTTGTTGAAAATGAACACCAGGTTTTTTCCGGGAAAAGGCTTGGATATCTGTCTAATCAAGCTTCGACTAATCGTGATTTTGTGCATGGTCGAAGAGTGCTGAAGGAAAAATATGGTGACCAGCTCACTTGTCTTTTTTCTCCTCAACACGGATTTTATGCGGAAAAACAAGATAATATGATCGAGTCTGATCATGGTGTTGATGATGTGACGGGCCTCCCTGTGTATAGCTTGTATGGCAAACAGAGAAGACCAGATGCGAGGATGTTTGACAATCTCGATGTGTTAATTATTGATCTGGTCGATGTTGGTACCCGGGTGTACACGTTTTTGTATACCATGGCTTATTGCCTTGAATTGGCAGCTGAACGAGGTAAAAAGGTTGTTGTGCTTGATCGCCCTAATCCCATTGGTGGTGAAAAAATTGAGGGCAATCTGCTAAAGCCAGCACATCGTTCTTTTGTTGGCTTGTATCCAATTCCTATGCGCCATGGCCTGACTTTTGGTGAACTCGCTCTTTATATCAATACAGAATTTGGCATAGGTGCGGAGCTTAAAATTATAGAGATGAAAGGATGGAAAAGGGCGATGCTTTTCAGAGATACCGGCTATCCCTGGGTTTCCCCATCACCGAATATGCCCACTCCAGAGACAGCACTTGTTTATCCCGGTCAGGTTATATGGGAGGGAACGAACATTTCTGAAGGGAGAGGGACGACTCTTCCTTTTGAATACGTCGGTGCACCGTTCTGGAATCATGATGAAATCGAAAAACAACTGGCCCAAATAGAATTGCCCGGTTGCTTTTTCAGACGAGTCTGTTTTGAGCCGACTTCAGGCAAGTGGGCGGGAAAGTCATGTTGTGGTTTTCAGATACATGTTTTAGATACTGGCACGTTTTTACCATACAGGACAACCCTTGCTCTTTTACAGACAGTAATGCTGCTGTATCCTGATGCTTTTAAGTATAAAGAGCCACCCTATGAATATGAATTCGAACAACTGCCGATGGACCTCATTCTCGGAAGTAAGGATCTACGAGTACGACTTGAACAGGGTGCTCCTCTGCTGGCGCTTGAAAAGCAGTGGCAGGAAGAATTACTCTTATTTGATACCATCCGAACAAAATACTTTCTCTATACCTAAGCGGTGTATTCTATGGACACAAAAAATACTACTATCCATCATCTTGCGGAGATGGCCGGAGGTCAGGTTTCAGGTGATGCAGACCTCATTATTTCAGGATTTGCCCCCCTGGAAAGTGCGGAGCAGGGCCAAATATCCTTTCTGGTTAAATCCAGAGAAAAGGAACAACTGAAATCTACCGGGGCCAGCGCAATAATTGTCCCGCAAGAGGTGGAGGAATGTGAGGGTAAAACACTTATTCGTGTGAAAAATCCCTATCTTGCCGTCGCCATTATTCATGGATATCTTGAGGCGAAACCTTTTATAGCAAAAGGTATTCACCCAAAGGCATTTGTTGAAAATGATTGCCAATTTGGCGATGAAATATCTGTTGGGCCAATGGCGGTTGTTGGTCAAAGAGTCAGGATTGGTGAAAGAGTTTCCATAGGGGCAGGTACCGTTATTGGTGATGGGGTCGAAATTGATAGTGATACTACTATCATGGCAAATGTTACAATATATGAAAAATGTAAGATAGGTAAACGCGTCATAATACATTCCGGCACGGTAATTGGGAGTGACGGTTATGGGTATACTGCAAATGAACGTGGGGAGCATATCAAACGCCCACAGGTTGGTATCGTACAAATAGATGATGATGTGGAAATTGGTGCAAACAGCTGTATTGATCGTGCTGCTTATGGCGTTACTTTGATCAAATCCGGTACGAAAATAGATAATCTGGTTCAGGTGGGCCACAATGTAATTATAGGGGAAAACTGCCTTCTTGTCTCTCAGGTTGGCCTGTCCGGTTCAACGACTCTTGGCCGTAATGTTGTAATGGGAGGACAGTCTGCCAGTGCGGGGCATCTCACTATTGGCGATCAGGTGATGATTGCTGCCCGGGGTGCAGTCAATAAGGATCAGCCCAAAGGTGCTGTTCTTGGTGGTGCGCCGGGTTTACCTATTCGTCAATGGGCCAAAGCAACAACAATATTTGGTAAGCTTCCTGAATTACAAAGTAAAGTGAAGAAAAATACAAAGGCTATCGAAGAATTGACAAATTTAGCCAGGATAAAAGAGTAATTAGACGAAGACTGTTACGAGTAGAGGAGAGAAAGATATGAGTGATTTTGTTGTGCCCGAAAATATAGATATTGTTGAGATCCTTAAATTACTTCCACACCGATATCCTTTTGTTATGGTAGATAGAATTATATCCATCGACATTGGTAATGAAATTGTAGGAATGAAAAATGTGACGATTAATGAGCAGTTTTTTCAAGGTCACTTTCCTGCAAAACCTGTAATGCCAGGAGTGTTAATTCTTGAGGGAATGGCACAGGTCGGTGGAATAATGGCGTACTACGCACATCCTGAAGCTATTGGTAAGAAGCTATTGTTTTTTGCGGGAATTGACAAGGCGCGATTTAGAAAACCTGTTGTTCCCGGTGACCAGTTAATTTTCACTCTTAAGCTTTTAAAAGAAAAAAGATCTGTGATGGTAATGTCTGCAACGGCAGCGGTTGACGGTAAAATCGTAGCACAGGCAGAACTTATGGCATCGTTTTCATAACTTGAGAAGAGGATCTGAGGATTTAAAACAAAATAAGTATTGTAATAGTTGCCGGGAGCAGGTAAGCAGAGCAACTTTTAATATCTTACAGAAATTTTGCAGGACTCATTCTACTTTTAAAGAGAAATAGAAAAATATTATGACAATTCATCCAACAGCAGTAGTTGATTCCAGGGCTGAACTGGATTCAACCGTAATTGTAGGCCCTTATGCGGTCATTGAAGCAGGTGTATCTATTGGCGCAGAATCAAGAGTAGAGGCCCATGCTGTAGTTTCCGGGCCGACCAGGATCGGGGAAAGAAATCTGATAGGTTCTTTTGCAACCGTTGGCGGTGCACCACAGGACCTCAGTTACAAAGGAGAACCGACAGAATTGATTATAGGAAATGATAATCAGATTCGGGAATATGCTTCAATCCACAGGGGCACAGCGAGCGGAAAGCAAAAAACGGTTATAGGCAACAATAATCTTCTTATGGCTTATATCCATGTCGCCCATGATTGTACTATTGGTTCCCATGTGGTTATGGCAAATGTTGCAACGCTTGCAGGCCACGTTGAAGTTGCTGACAGAGCGTCGATTGGTGGATTGGTTGCCGTTCATCAGTTTTGTAGAATAGGTGAATTGAGTTATATCGGGGGTGTTTCCGGTATTGGTCTGGATGTTCCACCTTATGTCATACTTGCTGGCACTAGAAATCGAACACGTATTTCAGGTGTAAACAAAGTTGGTCTGCGCAGAAATGGATTTAGTCGGGAAACCATTAAAAATCTTAACTCAGCATTTAAGATAATATTCAGGTCGCCAAATCTTTTAATGAAAGATGCTATAGAAGTAGCAAAAAATGATTTTCCGGAATGTACTGAAGTTCAAAAGCTTGTCAAATTTTTTGAAGATTCAAAACGTGGTGTTGTAAAACAGACGATAGAGGATTAGTTGGTGTCCGTCCAGAAACGGCCTTTTTCTCCTGACTCTTCGTTGCTGTGAAAATTTTATCCTCGGAATATCACGTATATGCCTGTGGTAAAATTTTCTTCACGCCTTGATTCAGAACAAAAATGCTCATTTCTGGACAGACACTAGTTGACAAGTGTCCATGGGTAAAAAATCTAAAAACATTGGTATTATTGCTGGTGGTGGCCAATTTCCACAGCTTTTTATTGAAGCAGCGAAGAAAAAAGGTCGAAGGGTTGTAGTTATTGCTCATAAAGGTGAGACCGATCCACAGATTGATGAATATGCGGATGCTGTATGCTGGTTAAAACTTGGCCAGCTGGGAAAACTTTTTTCGTTTTTTAAAAAAGAAAAGGTGCAGGAAACTGTTTTTCTTGGCACCATTACAAAAACGAGGATATTCTGGGATGTAATGCCGGATTTGAAGGCGCTTTCTCTGTGGAATAAAATCGACAGAAAGCAGGACGATGCTATTTTAAGAGCAATAGCAACAGCTCTGGAAAATGAAGGGATAAAAGTTCTAGAATCAACACTTTATTTGCGCCATCTTCTCTTTCCTCAAGGAGTTTTGACCAAAGCCAAGCCAAGTAAAAAACAACAATTGGACATTGCCTTTGGCTGGCGAAATGCCAGGGCAATTGGAGAATTGGATATTGGTCAATGTATAGTGGTTCGTGACTGTACTGTTCTTGCTGTTGAAGCAATCGAGGGAACTGATGCAGCAATACTTCGTGGTGGCTCCCTGGCAAAGGAAAAAGCCGTTGTTGTCAAAGTAAGAAAACCGGGGCAGGATTTTCGTTTTGATCTTCCAGCAACAGGTCCCACGACGGTTAAAACCCTGCGGGATGTAAAAGGGGCTGTGCTCGCAGTGGAAGCGGGCCAGTCATTATTGTTTGACAGAGAGCAAATGATTGAAGAGGCAAATAAAGCAGGTATTGTCGTGGTTGGTGTCAAGGAACTCGAAGACGGTTCACTGAAAATGGTTTAACGGGATATAAACTCTTTAATTGTTGGATTCTTTTTAATATCAACTTTTACGAAGAGGTTCTATGCAGGCAATGATTCTGGCGGCAGGAATAGGTTCCAGGCTACAGCCGCACTCTTTGATTCGTCCCAAGCCTCTTTTCCCCATTCTTAACAAGCCACTTCTACTTCTTACAATAGAGCGGTTGAAAAAAATAGGCTTTGATCACATTGTGGTGAATTGCCACCATCTGAAAGAACAGATTGTTGATGCTCTTTCAGGACTCGATGGCGTGATTATTCAGGAAGAAGAGAGTATCCTCGGGACTGGAGGAGGTTTGCGAACTGCTCTTGAATCCTTTCGTGATGAGCCTCTTCTTGTAAGTAATGGAGATATTTATCATACCGTAGACATAGAAAAATTCTATGAATACCATAAAGAAAATAAAACCGGTGTTACTCTTGCCATGCACGATTTTCCCAGGTTCAATACTGTTGCAGTAAAAGAAGGGAAAATTAGAAGTTTTGATAAAAAGAGAGATTTTACACAACTTGCTTTTACCGGTCTTCATATGATTGATCCCTCAGTTTTATGGTCGATTGAGGAGAACACATTTTCATGTATCGTCGATCATTATCGAACGTTACTTGCGGGTAAAGAAGAGATAGGCTGTTTCAGAGTGGATGACTGCTTTTGGACTGATATGGGTACACCTGGCGATTATCTTGCCCTGCATCAAGGCTTGTTAACGGACAAAATACCTTGCTGGCAAGAGATAGGTGATGTGAGAAAACCGTATTGTATAGATAAAAGAGCTAAACTCCCAGGTCATTTAGAACTCAATGACTGGACTTGTATCGGAGACGCCCATATTGAAAACGGTAGTCACCTCGAACGGGTCGTTATCTGGGATGATGTCGTTGTCGCGGGCGGGAGCAGGCTGGTCGATACAATTGTCTCCTCGACACTTAATTAAATTGACGATAGTTGTGAACTATATCAGAAATGCTTGATTCTCTAAACCTTGAAACAGTTGAAAATATACAGAAACTTCTTGTTGAAAGGAAAATATATTCTACTCGGGCTGCAAAGGAACTTTTTCTAAATAACCGTTATCAAAGAATTGCTGCAGACGGCTCAAACCGCATTTTTTTACGGATACAGCCTGCTGATTTTCCCGATTGTATCATAATTATCCCAGCCGGAAATAGCCCATCTGACCTGGCAGAATCAAGGTCTGCATGGAAGATTGGCAGACATCTGGAACATAGTGGCGTTCCCGTGCCAAAACTCTATTGCTGGCACCCTGAAACCGGAGTGCTTGTTTTTGAAGATCTTGGTGATAAGCGACTACATGATATTACCCGCCATTCAACACCAGGGGCAGCTTGCAAAGGCAGAAGTGTCTTCTCATTTTACCAGGAAACAATAGAAAACCTTGCAAAAATGCAGATCAGAGGTGGAACAGGTTTTCAGCAGGAATGGTGTTGGGATACACCGAGATACGACCTTGCTTTGATGGTTGAAAAAGAATCGCATTACTTTTTAAGAGCATTTTGGCATGGTTTTCTAGGGATTGAAACGGTTCCAGGTATCGAAGGGGAGTTCAGGGATATTGCAAAAAGAGCTGGTGATGCACCCGGTGACTACTTTCTGCATCGTGATTTTCAGTGCAGAAATATAATGATCAAAGATAACGCAGTACGATTTATCGATTTTCAGGGAGGCCGCCTTGGGCCACTTGGATATGATATTGCTTCTCTTTTGATTGATCCTTACTCAGGACTTTCCATGCAGATGCAGGAACAACTGTTAGCTGAATATATTGAAAGTGTTGGCAACTATTTGTCAGTAGATAAAGAATTGTTTGTTCAACAATTTAACCTGCTCGCTGTGCAGAGGAATCTGCAGATTATTGGAGCATTTTCCTACCTCTCTCAAATAAAAGAAAAGCCGTTTTTTAAAGACTACATCAGGCCTGCCTTGTTTTCACTTCATGTCAGACTGAAAGGAAAAATATTTAATGAGTATACTTCTCTCAAGACTATGGTTCATTTTGGTCTGAGAGAAATGGAAAAAATGTGAGCAGTAAACTGGATTGCCTGGAAAAAGATTTTCAAGGTGGTCAAAAGAACGTTTAACAGGAAAAACTATGTCATTGACAGCAGAAAACCCCATCGTTGCACTGGTTGGAAGACCTAATGTTGGAAAATCAACATTATTCAACAGAATTACCAAATCCAGGAAGGCAATAGTGGATCCTACTCCCGGAGTTACAAGAGATCGTCACTATGACCAGGTCGTCTGGGAGAATAAATCATTTGTCCTCGTTGACACCGGCGGAATTGACGATAACCCCGAAGATCTTCTGGTGAACCATATTAGAGAACAGGCAATGATGGCTATTGAGGAGGCTGACATTGTACTTTTCCTTATGGACGGTAAAGAGGGTGTCACCCCGGCTGATTATGAAGTTGTTGAGCTACTCAGGAGAACACAAAAACCGATTTTTCATGTTGTAAATAAAATTGATGGGCCGGAAAAAGAAATTGAACTTCTGTCACAATTTTATGAACTGGGGATAGAAAACCTCTGGGCCTTATCTGCCGAACACAGTTATGGTTTTAGAACCTTAATGGATGATCTGACAGAGACTATGCAAAGTGAAAACAGTGGTCCACTGCTTCCTGAAGGAACAGTGAAAGTAGCTTTTTTCGGTAGACCGAATGTGGGTAAATCATCGATGATTAATATGATCCTCGGTGAAGAGAGAATGGTTGTCTCTGAGGTTTCTGGCACAACAAGAGATACAGTAGACACTGTTGTTACAAAAGGTGCCTACAGTTATCTGTTTATTGATACAGCGGGGATCAGACGCAAGGGGAAGACTAAGGAAAAGCTTGAAAAATTCAGTATTCTAAAGTCATTAGCCGCGATGAGTAAATGCGATATAGCCGTAGTGCTTCTAGATGCGGAAGAGGGTATTACAGAACAGGACACCAAAGTAATAGGTTATGTCCTTGATCAAGGAAAAGGATTGATAATACTGGTAAATAAATGGGACCTTTTAAAAGATGACAAAAAAAGACAGGAAGCTGTAATGCTGGAAGTAGGCAGGCAGTTGCCTTTTCTGGGTTTTGCTCCGATTCTTAATGTTTCCGCACTGACCGGTTATGGTATCAAGCGGCTCTTTCCAGTGATTGGTTCTGTTTTCAGGCAGTTTCAGGCGACATTTCCCACCTCTGCACTTAATCGATTGCTGCAGGATGCTGTTGATGCACATTCACCACCTATCTACAAAAACAAAAGGTTGAAGTTTTACTATACATCTCAGATCGGCGCCTGCCCTCCAAAATTTGTTGTTATGACAAACAGCTACAAGGGAGTACATTTTTCTTATAAACGCTATCTGATAAATAAATTTCGCGAGGGGCTCGGGCTTGACAAAGTCTCTATCCAAATAATTTTTAAGGATAAATCGGAGCAGCGTGAGAAATAGCCTCTGTTTAAAGAGCTTTTGCCTTTGCCATCGCACGTTTGAAACTTTCTGCTGATGCACTGATCGTCTCATCTGGCACACAAAACGCAATCCGAACATGACCAGGTGAGCCAAAACCGGTTCCAGGTACCGCAAGAATTCTTTCTTCCTGCAGGATTGCCGCAAAGTGCACATCATCTTTGACAGGTGTCTGTGGAAAGACATAGAAGGCACCCTTGGGAGGCGTAAAGGAGAACCCGGCCTCGGTCAAAATTGAGCATATAAGTTCTTTGCGCCGTGCATAAATCGAATTATCCACACTCACATCCTGTAATTCTGCGACAACCCTCTGCATAAGTGCAGGAGCGTTTACAAAGCCAAGAATCCTGTTGGCAAGAGTAAGCGCGTCGAGCATCTCTTTTTTGTCTGTTATTTCAGGATGTACGGCAAGGTAACCTATACGTTCTCCCGGCAGAGAAAGATCTTTGGAATACGATGAGAGGACAATGCTGTTGCGATAGGCTGTAAATATACTTGGAACTTCATTGCCATCAAAGATGATTTTACGATAAGGTTCGTCTGAAATCATATAGATTGTTGTGTTCAGATCTGTACTTTTCTGCGCAAGAAGACCTCCAAGCTCTTTTAATGCTTCAGCTGAATATATCTGGCCACAGGGGTTGTTCGGTGAATTGATAATTATTGCTTTGGTCTTTTTGTTTATTGCAGCGCTAATGGCTTCGAAGTCAAGGTTGAATGCGGAGTCGGTATGCACGACTTTAGCTTTGCCACCATGGTTGTCAGTATAAAAAACGTATTCGACAAAATATGGGGCCAGGATAATGACTTCGTCTCCCGGGTTAAGCAACGATTTCATCACTATATTCAGGCCACCTGCTGCGCCGCAGGTCATAAGCATGTCACCATGACTGACCTGTACCTGCTGTTCTGTTGACATTCTTGCAGCAATAACTTCTCTTACCCATGGGTATCCGCCATTTGGCATGTAGGAATGAACGCCTGGACTGGTGTCTTTGACGATTTTTCCGATAACGTCATTATATTTGGCTGGTGGTGGGGCGTCAGGATTACCAAGACTGAAGTCGTAAACATTCTCAGCGCCGTGAACAGCCTTCATTCTGGCACCTTCTTCAAACATTTTCCTTATCCAGGAAGAGGTTTTAGCAAAACCTTTCATCTTTTCAGAAATGGACATTCTCTCTCCTTGATTCATTTATTTGGGATTTCGAAGCGTACTTATGTTACTCGAGAAGGCAAGGTGCCCTGAAGAGTTACCCCAATTCTCTTTTTATAAAATCGTAAGCTGCATTTATTTCCTTCATCTTTTTTTCGGCAATTGCACGAAATTCATCACCAAGGTGGCTTACTTTATCAGGATGATATTGCATACTGAGTTTTCTGTATGCCTTTTTGGCATCTTCTTTACTTGCACCTTGTTCGAGGCCGAGAACAGCATAGTGATGAGCCGTCGCACCTTGATTTGCAGAACCACTATATTGTTTATGATGTTTGTATTTCGCTTCAAATGTACGTTGACTGTACTCAGGGATATCCAGAAAGGCAGCAATATATCTGGCTACCTGCAGTTCACTTTCCGGGACTGTGCTTTTTGTGTAGAGAATCTGATAGACCAGTTCGAGTAAAATTAGTCGTGGTTCGTAAGTAAAGGTAGTTTTGAACTCCTGCAGGAGAGTATCAAGAGACTGGTTTGAATTAGTAGCCTCTTTAATCAGCTCTTTGACCCACATCATCTGGGTCTGGTTGTACCTGAGATTATTTTGAAAAAAGCGATGTATTGTCTGGATTTCTTCGCGGGTGATACGACCATCTATTTTAGCGGTGTGAATGAGGATATGAACAAGTAACCAGACAAAACGGTTATGGCTTTCTGTCTGTGATTGTTCGTATGTAGCAACTTTTTTCTGTACCCAGAAAGAAAATCCGAAAAAGAGAGCTATGAATATAAGGACTCCAGCGATTCCAGTGAAAATAAGAGTTCCCAGAAAATTAATGATTGCCGGTGCACCACCAGAAATAAAGACGAAGAGGAGGATGATCAGCAGGCACCCGCCGCAACCAGGCTGTTGTTGTCGTTGATATTGCATAAGATAGCGTTAGGTTAAAATGTTATTGAGTGAGGTTGGAGTTACCCTGGAAGAGGGCATCGACAAATTCATTGGCATCGAAATCACGCAGGTCATCCATCTGTTCACCAATACCGATAAACCGAATGGGAATCTGTAATTCTTTACAGATATTAGCGACGATACCACCTTTTGAAGTGCCATCAAGTTTTGTTAGGGTAATACCGGTGACATCCACAGCAGCATCAAAAAGTCTGGCTTGAGAAATACCATTCTGGCCAGTGGTGGCATCAAGTACGAGCATCACCTCATGGGGTGCGCCTTTTAATTTCTTGCCCATTACTCTTTTGATTTTTTTGAGCTCTTCCATCAGATTGTCCTGGGTATGGAGTCTGCCAGCAGTATCAACGAGGACAATATCTACATTTTGGGCTTGCGCAATGCCAAGGGCGTCAAAAACAACTGCTGAAGGATCAGCTCCGTCTTTATGTGAGACTACGGGAATATTGTTTCTTTCTCCCCAGATTTTAAGTTGGGAGACGGCTGCCGCGCGAAATGTGTCTCCGGCGACAAGAAGTACAGAATTGCCTGCATTGATAAATTTATGGGCTATTTTGCCAATGGTAGTAGTTTTCCCGACACCATTGACGCCAATAACCATAATGACAAAGGGCCCTTCATCCGGCATTACAAGTGTAGCATCCTTTTCATTGCCGGTAATGAAAAATTTAATTTTTTCTTTTAAATAATCTTTCAGGGCGGCGGGATCTGACATTTCTTTTCGTTTTACTTTACGCCTTGTATATTCGAGTAATTCCTGGGTGGTTCCGACACCGAGATCAGCCGATATTAGTATTTCTTCGAGGTCATCAAGAAGTCTGTTATCGATGATTTTTTTTCCGAGGAAAAGTGCATCCAGCTGGTAGGTAAACGTTTCTCTTGTTTTACTGAGCTTTTCGGAAAGTCGTGAAAAAAGGTTCCCTTGGGAAGGTTTTTCTGTTTTAGGTTGTGGTCGCCGTATATTTGCAGCATCGCTTTGATTGGTTTCTTTGCGGGGTACTTCTTCGGGAGTTGGTTGTTCTGGTTGCACCTCTGGTTCTGGCGTGTGAATTGGAACATCAGAAAGTTTTTCAACTTCAGGAACGATGGATTCAACTAAGTCATTACCAGGAGTGCTTTCTATTTGTTCCTCTTCAACCGGAACTTTAGGTTCTTCCTGATTAACAGTGTCATTTCTATTAAATTTTTTCTTAAACCAACCTAGCATTATATGTCCTTGGAATAAATATTAAGAATGTAGAACACCATCATTACACATGAACCACTCATATTACGTACAGATGAGAAAGAAAGCAACAAAAAGAGCAAAGGAATGAATCAAGGAAAATAAGTAACTACTCACGGAGTTCATAACGCTATGTTTTTATTACCTCTGCACTGTAACTGCTCACAGGTGCTCCGTATTCGTGCAGGC
>CAMZKN010000229.1 GCA_947311315.1 uncultured Desulfobulbaceae bacterium
CATATTCGTGCAGGCACATTTGCCCGTTATAGCCCCTCTATACCGGCAAATGTTACCGTGCGAAGATGGGGGGGCTGTGAGCAGTTACTCGTAATCGATCATTCGTCTTGCACGTGTTCTTGGGCGCACAATCTTGCCCACAGCTATATGGAATTGCAAGCCCGTCTCTGTTTTCACTGAGTGCTGTTGTTGTGTCTAACGTGAAGAGGAAAAAGTTACGAGTCCCTGGATGCGATCAAGTTCAGCAAGAGTGTTGGCGTAGGTGATATTGGTGAAATTCTCCTTGCTCAGGGCCTGGGAATAGGCAGCCTGGGCGATCAACACATCGAGGGTTGTTGAACGACCGGAATCAAATTTTGCCTGTTCTGCCTCAAGCCTTTTACGTGTTGCAAGACTCGTTTTTCTGGTTGCTTCAAGAGCTTTGATCGCCAGCTCGACATCACGAATTGTAGTACGAACCGTCTGGCGAATTTGTTGGCGCAGTAGCTCTGCACTGGTTTTGGCTCTGTTGAATCTGGCACTGGCCTGCTGGTAATACCCTTTTGCCACGGAGTTGGCAAGCGGCATGGAAAACGTGAGGCCAATTTGCCAGGGAGTGTCAGGAGAAGAAAAACCGTTGTCGACGGAATCGCCGTACTTATCGTCTGTTCCGGTTATGCCGACGCTCCCCTGCAGTGCAAGATCGGGGCGCGTATTGTCTTTGGCGCTTTTTCTCTCAATTTCAGCCGCCTGGGTATAGAGGTCGGCTGCTTTGACATCCGGCCTGTTTTTTAGCGCATTTTCCAGAATTGTCGGTAGTTCAAGCCTGATTGGTTCCGTTGCCGGCTGGTCGGTTGGCTTAAATGTGGTGAACCATTTATCACTGTTTAAGAGCAGTTTTAATTCATCTTCGGCGGCTCCAATAGCACGTTCTGCTGATATCAGTTGTTCCTCCCGCCTGGCGACTTCTGATTGAGGTTGATATATTTCCACCGGAGCCATTTTTCCTGCACTTATTTTTGCATCGGTTTCTTCAAGAAGTTTTTTTGCAAGAGTCAGCGATAATTCCTGAACTTTTATATCCTGCCAGGCAAAAAACAGCCGCCAATACGCACGTTTGACCTGTGCCGTCAGATTTGCAGCCTGACTGTTGACTTGAAATGATGCTGCCTCCTGTTGTTTTTGTGATGCTCTGATTTGTGCTGTTTGTACTTCCTGGCCAAATCCTTTCAGCAGTGACTGACTAAGGCCGAGTGTCACTCCTGTTCTATAGGAAGGGTTCATAAGAAGTCCCAGGGCATCGCTTTCGTAATAGGAGTTGTTCCAGCCAAGGCTGACAGCCGTGCCGGTGGAAAAGAGCTTACTTACTTTTGCACCCCACAAGCCTGTATCCTCATGTTCCGCTCCACCTGGATAGACAGGTGTCAGTTCGTCACTTTTGGCACTGGTGTTTGCGTCGAAGGTAAGATCAAATTTCCCTTCTGCAGAAAGTGTTGCTCCTTCTGCTATTTTGACATCTTCCCGTTGGAGTACCAGGTTTAAATTGTTGGCAAGAGCCTGTTCAACTGCGTTTCTCAGGCTGATCTGTTCTGAATTGTCAGCATTAAATGCAAAAGTTGTCGAGCCAGTTGTAAAAACGAGAAGAACGGTAAGGATATAAAATTTTTGAAGCATCACTTTTCCTTATGGGGTTGTTGACCTGCCAGGTATGGATAAGGCTTCCAGTACAGCTGTTTGATTTTTTGGGTCAGTGTACGCCGATAATCAGAAATTCTTTCAAAAAGATAGTAGAGTGTTGGTACAAGAACGAGGGTCAGAAAAGTAGCAACTACGAGGCCGAAAACGACCACAATAGCCATCGATTGCCACCACTGACTTGACTCGCTTACCCAGGAAATTGTGCCATGATGAAAGTCAAAAGAGATACCTGTAATCATGGGGATCAGGCCGAGGATAGTGGTAACCGCAGTTAATACTACCGGCCGTAGCCGGGTGGCACCTGCAGCAATAACGGCATCTTTTAATGCGAAGCCCCTTTCTCGTAGCCGGTTAGTGTAGTCAAGGAGTACTATCGCATTGTTGACTACAACACCCGCGAGTGAGATAACACCAACGCCTGTCATAATTATGCCAAAGGGTGATTTAAACAGTGCCAGGCCCAGAAAAGCTCCACCGAGTGAGAGGATAACCGAAGTCATAATGATAAACGGCTGGCTTACGGAATTAAACATTGAAACAAGAATAAGAAAGATGAGCAGCAGGGCAACAAGAAAGGCTTTGGAGAGGAAATCCTGTGATTCCTGCTGGGATTCGTATTCGCCGGTGAAGGTGATCTTGTAACCGGGAGGAAGCGGGAACTCTTCCAGGATTTTTGCTGCCTGTTCCCTGACAACAGGGCCGGGAACTTTGGTTTCATCAACATTGGCCTCAACTGTTACCACCCGTTCATTGTTGATACGGTTAATGTCACCAATAGATCCGGAAAAAGTTACCTGGGCCACAGTTGAGAGTGGCACCATTTGGCCGGATGGTGTCGGCAGCATCAGTTCGTGTAGGATATCAACTACTTCTCTGTCTGATTCAGCCAGTTGAACGGTAATGTCATAATCGTTGTCACCTTCTCTGAAAGAGGAGACCTCCAGGCCGTTATATGCACTTTTGAGGGCAAAACCTATCATGTCGGTGCTGAGGCCAAAAAGAGCGGCCTTCTGACGATCGACCAGTACTTGTACAGATGGAATGCCTTCCACAAAATCGTCACGCACATCTTCTACGTGGGGAAGACGCAGCAGGACGTCTTTGACCTGTTTGGCAATTTCACCTAGAATGGCGAAGTTTTCACCCGCAATTTCTATATTTATTGGTGATCCTGTGGGCGGCCCCTCTTTTTCCATGGCTATGGTGATTTTTCCTCCCGGAATATTTTTGATACGTTCCCGAATATCGGCAACGGTATCATGGGTAGATCGCACCCGATCCTCAAGTTCAAGGAAGCGAACACCAACGTAATTGGGTGTATTTGGAGTAAAAGCAGATCCGCCTGCAGCCGAGACCACACCCTTCATATAGACATTTTCAATATTTTTCAGATCGCTTGGTCCGTAATACGTCGCACCGTCCGGTGTCTGATATTTTTTGGCAGCAAGGGCCTGTTTAGGAGTAATTTTTGTCTGCAATGCCCCGGTATCATCTGGAGGAAGGACTCCCGCAATGGCCAACTCGATTCGTCGAATAATTTTGTCGATGTATTTGAGGTCGGCCCCTTCCGGGACGTCTACATTAACGTATACTCCTTTGGGGTCGATTTCCGGGAAAAACTCCACCGGCTTATCCAGACCAACAATGAGGAGCCAGCCCTGGAACATGAGTATCAACAGGCAAAAGCCCATGCCAATTACGGTTAAAGGCTTATTCAGAGCGCCGGCAAGAAGCTTTGTGTATCTTGTCAGGATAAAGCCTTTAATCTCAATTGGTTGCTCTGTCGTGTCAGTGGCCTGCTTCTTGTTCTCTTCCGTGCCTTGGACAGTTTTTACTTTCATGAATAGAGAAGCCATCGCTGGATTGATAACAAGAGCAACAAAGAGGCTCGAAGAAAGGGTGACTATGAGTGTTAAAGGAAGGTAGCTCATAAATTCTCCCATAATGCCCGGCCAGAACAACATGGGGGAAAAGGCTGCAACAGTAGTGAGTGTTGAACCGATAACAGGATATGCAACTTCCGAGGTCGCTTTCATAACAGCGTCGACACGGTTTGATCCCTGCTCCATAAATCTATAGCAGTTCTCGATGATAACGATGGCATTATCGACAAGCATGCCAAGGGCAAGAGTCAGGCTGAAAAGTACAACCATATTCAGCGTGACTCCCATCAGGTAGAGGACGGTAAAAGAAAGGAGCATGGAAAATGGAATGGCCATACTGACGAGAATTGCATTGCGAATGCCCATGGCAAAAAAGATTACTATCAATACAAGTACCAGGCCCGAGAGGATATTATTTTCAAGGTCGGCAACCATCACTTTAATTTCTTTGGCTTTATCGAGAACCTTGGTTATCTCTGTCCCGGCCGGCCATGAAGTCTTATCGCTGGCAATGATTTTATCAACGGCTTTGCTGATCTCGATGATGTTTTCACCGGATCGTTTTTTTACTGAAATATTTACGGCTTTTCTTCCATTGAGCCTGGACATGCTCGTCTCTTCCTTGAATCCATCAACTACCCTGGCCACGTCTTTAAGGTAGACAGGTTCTCCGTTGTGGGTGGCGAGTACCAGACCGTAAATTTCTTCGGGGGTTTTGAATTCTCCGGGGACTCTGAGTTGAAAGCGACCGTTGCCAAGGCGTATATTACCGCCGGAGGTGTTGGTATTTTCACTTTTAACGGCTTTTTGGAAACTGCCGATATCGAGTCCGTAATAGGCTAGTTTTTCGGGGAAAATCTCCACCCTGATCTCTCGTTCCAGGCCACCGGTAACATCGACTTCAAGGACACCGGGTATACCTTCAATTTCGTCTTCGAGATCATCGGCAATGTCTTTCAGACAGGGGAGTCCACATGTCCCGGAGAGAGAAAAGACGACGATGGGCATTTCTGATAAATTGACTTCAAAGACGGAAGGATCGTCCTCGAGATCACCGGGTAGTGACCCCTTTGCTTCATCAACTTTATCTTTCACATCCTGGATGGCTTTGTCTATATCGGTGCCGGTGACAAACTCCACATTGATTGAAGAATGGCCTTCAGAGCTGACGGATTGAATTTTCTTCAGTCCATCAAGACCTTTAAGCTTTTTTTCAATCTCGATGGTGATCGTCGTTTCAATATCCGAGGAGGAGACCCCTCTGTAGTCCGTCGAAATAAAAACATTGGGTATAGTAATGTCAGGAGCACTTTCGCGGGGCAGAACTTTGTAACAATAAACCCCGAAAATGATAAGAACGAGAGCCAGGACACTGACAGTCGTGCTCTTTTTCACTGCGGTATCGGAAATGATCATAATTTGAGTTCCTCTGTGCTGGTGAGGGCTTTAACAATTTTGACCTTTTGTCCATTTTCCACATCTCTGTGGCCTTCTATGATGACCTTATCTCCGTTGTGCAATCCAGAAGTGACCTGAACCATCCATTTTTCCATTATCCCAAGTGTGACATCCTTTTTCTTGGCAATACCGTTTTCTTCAATATAAACGTACTGTTCACTGTTACGGGAAATCACGCTGTAGAAAGGTATTTTCAGAATATTATCTGCCTGTTCTTTAATAATATCGGCACGGATAAACATGCCGGCGAGTATCTCACCATCCCTGTTATTAATTTCCAGTTCCAGGCTGTAGAGTCTGGCAATATTTTCAGGTGATGGGGAGAGAAAGTACTTTTTAGCGGTTACTTTTTTATTGTTTAATGCCTGAATGGTTACATCCACACTGTCCAGTGTGCGTACAGCACTGACGTCCGATTCGGGGATGCCGACAACACCTTTGAGACGGTCAATTTCAAGGATTTCCGCAATGGGGGCGCCGATTGAGAGCTGCAGGCCAACCTTTGCGTTGAGGCTTCTGATAACACCATCCATAGGAGAGGTAACGGTGGTTCTTGAGAGCAGGAGTCTGGCATTTTCGTAATCAGCTTTTGCGGTTTGCAGACGTGTTTTCTTTGTGTCGAGTGCCGATGTCGCGATGACACCCTTGTCGTACATTGTTTTATCTCTTTTGTATTCAGCTTTGGCCAGATTATATGCAGCTTCACTTCTGGTAAGAGCTATCTGATAATCGGTTGCTTCAATACGGGCAAGAATATCACCTTGTTTTATATGGTCACCTTCTTTAACCAGCACCGCCACCACCGTGCCGCTCAATTTGGACATCAATCTCAACTTTGTCCAGGGTTCTATGGAGCCGGGCAGGTTAATCCTATTGGTAATGGTTGTTGGCGAAAGCGTCAGGGTAATGACGTTAATCTTCGGTTTTTCCGGGCTTACAGCAGCGGCCTTATCTGCGGCAATAATTTTACTTTGTTCACGTATCGAACCCATCAGAACGAAAATGAGGACAACCATGGCCAGCAAAATGAATCGTGGTATATTATTCCAGATAAAATAGACAATTTTACCTCGCATCGTTGTTGGTGGGGACACATTACTCATCGATTTTCTCAATATGTTGAGGTTGAATATCAGTATTTGCTTTCAATCCTTCAAGAGCCTGACGGAATAGAGTTTCCATTGCAGGTTCTATTTCTTCCGTGGATAATCTTCCGGTGTACCATGCTGACATGATAAGAATATAAAGACTATAAAAATGTGCCGTAATATGCAGTAACTCCGCATCCTTTCGCACCTCTCCTCTGTCCTGTGCTCTGGTTACAATAGGGAAAAGCAGCTGAAAATATTTATCTTCGAGTTCACAGTGATCCTTGACATCTGCATCATCGGGAAAGACAGATTCCCGCATAAAAAGGCGACCAAATTCTCTGTTACGGGTAACATGTTTAAATTCAGTCATGTAGATGGTTAACATCTGTTCAAGAAGAGATGCGTCCGGGTTGGAGTTTTTGACCAGTTCCAGGTGGATCTGTTCGAGATCGTACTCACAGAATCCTTTAATTATATCTTTTTTAGTCTGAAAATAGCTGTAAACTGTTCCTTTACCGACCCCCGCTGATTTGGATATTTCTTCAATTGAAGTCTGATCATACCCATTTTGAGTAAAGAGGGTGATCGCTGCCTGCAGGATAGCGTTTTTTGTTTTCTTCTTTTTTTCTTCACGTATCGACATACATTTTCTCCACAAAAAAAATTGACTGCAGTCGAGATTTTTAATCTTTTCATGGTTAGAGGTCAAGTAAAAAGTGACTGTGGTCGAAAAACGACAGATAAATCGGATAAGGTTTGAAAAATAAAGTAAAAATTAAAATACTGTGGTACTATTTCAGCTTCGTGTCGAATAGATTGTAGGCTGGTCTACATTGAAAATATATTTGTCACTGGGGTGAAAGATGGAAGCGCAGGTGGAAGTAAGTCAATGGTTGGGACAGGTAGCCGGGTTATTGCCTGTAGGTTACGCCTTTGGTGCCGGCATGGTATCAGCGGTTAACCCCTGTGGTTTTGCGATGCTTCCCGTCTATTTGTCTCTTTATCTTGGTGCAAAAGATAGTGATTTTCAAAACAGATCTCTCTTGTACAGAATGACCAAGGCTACATGGATTACGGCTGTGGTTACAGCCGGGTTTGCGCTGTTGTTTGGTATTGTTGGTGTTGCTGTTGCAGCTGGGGGAAGTTTTCTCATGGGCATTACCCCCTGGCTGGCTGTTGTTGTAGGCGCTGTTTTAATGCTGCTTGGCGCATGGATGCTTACGGGACGAACGCTTTCTTTTCATTTTATTCTTAAATGGGCAGGAAAGGTTGGCGACCCTCGTGAAATCTCTCTGACAGGTTTTTTTCTTTTTGGTGTGGCATTCGGTGCTACATCGTTGAGCTGCACATTACCAATTTTTCTTATGGTTGTGGGAAGTTCCGTTACTGCCGGTGATTTTGTTTCAGGTGTCTATCAGTTTATCAGCTATATTCTTGGAATGGGAAGTGTTCTCCTTGTCTTGACGCTGGGAATGGCCATTGTAAAAGAGGGTGTTGTGGTTGGCATGTTGCGCTCCTTTCTTCCCTATGTGCAGAAAATTTCCGCACTCCTTTTATTGTCAGCCGGTGGGTATATTGTCTATTACTGGTTGTCAAGCGGTCTCCTCCTACGCTGATCATGTAGAGTTCATTTCCTGGAAATAATGGTAACTGCTCACAGGCCCCCCATCTTCGCACGGTCACATTTGCCGGTATAGATCGGCTATAACGGGCAAATGTGCCTGCACGAATATGAAGCACCTGTGAGCAGTTCCAGTGCAGAGGCAATAAAGACATAGAGCTATGAACTCCGTGAGTAGTTACAAATAATGAATAATTTTAGAGGAATAGTTGCAGCGGTATGTGCCTATATTTTATGGGGTATCCTGCCTGTTTACTGGAAGCTGCTGCAGGATGTGCCTGCATATGAGATCCTGTGCCACAGGATGTCGTGGTCACTGATTTTTACGGTTGTGATGATTCTTCTGGTAAGAAGGCAGGGTGTCCTGCTGGCAGCAATCAAAGACGTTAAAACTGTGCTGACCTTTACCGTAACCGGGCTGTTTCTGGCTGTTAACTGGTTTCTTTACATCTGGGCTGTGAACGCAGGTTTTATTATCGAGGCGAGCCTTGGTTATTTTATCAACCCGCTGCTCAATGTTTTGCTTGGTATGGTTTTTTTCAAGGAGCGTATGCGACCAGTGCAATGGATAGCCCTGGTACTTGCCGCAGCTGGTGTCGTGTATCTGACGCTTTTTTATGGCAGATTTCCCTGGGTGGCTCTTGTTCTGGCCAGCTCATTTGCAACGTATGGCCTGCTCCATAAAAAATCGTGTCTTCCGGCACTGGACGGCCTATGCATAGAAACCGGGGTTCTGTTTATACCCGCTGCTGTGGTGCTGGCGGGTCTGTATCTTTCGGGTGGTGGGGCCTTTGCTCATATCAGTCCGACTGTGTCGCTTTTGCTGGTGGGTACCGGGATTATTACCTCCATACCGCTACTGCTTTTTGGTTATGCAGCGCACAATATTCCTCTTTCAACGCTGGGTTTACTGCAATATCTGGCACCGACAATAAATCTTTTGCTCGGTATATTTATTTATAACGAGGAGTTCCCGCTGCAAAGAATGATTGGTTTTATGCTTATCTGGTCAGCTCTGGCACTCTTTCTTGTAGAGAACCTGGTGAGACGTTTTAGGGCTAAAAAAACGTTGGTGTGACGTGGTGGCGGTGTGTTTGGTAGAGAATATTGCTGGTCACTTGCTCAGACACTGTTTCATCGACAGGGCTATACGTTTTCGTCTGGTATCGATTTCCAGAATGCGGACTGTCACTTTCTGTAACACTTTGACTATTTCGTTCGGGTCTTTTATGTAGCGGTCAGCGAGCTGGCTGATATGTATAAGGCCGTTTTCTTTAATACCGATATCTGCAAAGGCACCAAATTTGGTTACGTTAGTGATAATTGCCGGGAGCTGCATTCCTTCGTGAAGATCTTCAATGCAATGAATTCCTGCTCCGAATTTGAACTGTTCAAAAGATTTACGTGGGTCTCTTCCGGGTTTTGCCAGTTCGGCAATGATATCGATCATGGTTGGCATACCTGTTGATTCGTTGATGTATCTGCCGAGATCGATTTTTTGTCGTAATTGTTCAGATTGCATAAGAGATTGCACGGTAGTTTTGCTGTCTTTAGCCATTTGCTGCACCAGCGTATACCGTTCTGGATGGACACCACTGCTATCCAGAGGATTTTTACTGTCACTGATGCGCAGAAAACCTGCGCACTGTTCAAATGCTTTGGGGCCAAGTCTCGGAACCTTGAGCAGATCACGTCGGGTTTTGAAGGGGCCGTTGTTTTCTCTGTGGCTGATAATATTTTCGGCAAGTGTTTTCCCAAGTCCTGCGATATAGGTGAGTAGTTCCGTGCTGGCACTGTTGAGTTCCACACCAACACTGTTGACGCAACTTTCAACCAGTTCTTGCAGGCTTTTCTGTAATTCTGCCTGATTCACATCGTGCTGGTATTGGCCAACACCAATGGATTTTGGTTCAATTTTTACAAGTTCTGCCAGCGGGTCCTGTAGCCGTCTGCCGATGGAAACTGCACCGCGAACAGTAATATCTTGATCGGGAAATTCTGTTCGCGCACTTTTTGAGGCGGAATAAATAGAGGCACCATCCTCATTAACCAGGGTTATGATGATGTCTTCGGGAAGCTGAACCGACCTGACAAATTCGTCCGTTTCCCTACCAGCCGTGCCGTTACCGATGGCAACGGCTTCAATCTGGTATCTGCTCACAAGTTCGCGTAGTATCTTTGCTGCTTCTTGGCGTTTTCCTTCACCGTGTGTAGGGAAAATGATGCTGGTATCAAGGAGTTTCCCCTGGCCGTCGAGGCAGACTACCTTTGCCCCCGTCCGATATCCCGGATCAAGAGCAAGCACTCGTTTTTGACCAAGTGGCGGGGCGAGGAGAAGTTGTCGCAAATTATCACTGAACACCATTATGGCTTCTTCATCTGCCCTTGCCTTGAGATGTTTGCGCAGCTCGTTTTCAAGAGAAGGGGCGAGAAGACGTTGGTAGCTGTCCTCTATGGCTTCTTTGATTTCGGTTTGCCATCGGTGTGTTTTGAGATGGCGATTTTTAAGAATACGAAGGGCGCTGTCAACAGGTGGCCGTATGGAAATGCTAAGAATTTTTTCATTTTCTCCTCGAAACATTGCCAGTATTCTATGGCTTGGCGCTTTTGCCGAGGGTTCCTGCCAGTCAAAATAGGAGGCGTATTTCTCACCCTTTTCGATGTTCTTTTTTATTACTTTTGCATGCAGCGTTGCATGTGTTGTAAAGAGTCTTCGCAGTTCGGTGCGGGTATGCTGATCTTCACTTATTTTTTCAGCAATGATATCTCTGGCACCCGCGAGTGCATCGTCTCCGGTGGTGAGTTCTTTTTCCACCTCGACTACGTGTAGCACTTCTTTTTCTGTAAGAGTTCCTGCAAGTATATTGTCTGCAATGGGTTCAAGTCCGCGCTCTCTTGCCATTACAGCACGGGTTTTTCTTTTGGGTTTGTATGGCAGATAAATATCCTCAAGTTCGGTAAGGGTGGATGCTTTACTTAATTGTTGTTTGAGAACGGACGTGAGCTTTTCGCTTTTGCTCATCGAATCGATAATTGATTCCCTTCGTTTATCAAAATCAACACGTTGAAAATAGCCCTCTCTAATTGCTCCGATGGCAACTTCATCGAGGGAGCCGGTGGCCTCTTTTCTGTATCGTGCAATAAATGGAACCGTACCTCCTTCTATGAGCAGATTGAGTGTGCCGCTTACCTGATTTTCTCTAAGATTGAGCTGTTGTGCCAGTTCGAGGGAATAGTGTGCAGGAAATTTCATTGTTATTGTACCCAGAAGATGTTGTGCCGATATTTGAGAAGGAGAGCAGAACTCTAGTATGCAAATCCTTTGATTGCAATAATTACAAAAAAATTTGAATTTGATTCCTGAAAAAGATATCCTTTAAAAAAGAGATCGGCGGTGTCAGTTTGTCGATCCCGCTTGACGGAAATGATCCAGGAAAAATTAAGAAAAGAGTACGTTACATGGACGATAAAATTTCATTATTACGCGATTTGTTGCCAAAAGCTGTTCTCAGGCCCCTGACACCTGAAGCAATTGAGGCGGTGCCGACTAATCTTTTAAAAAAAGAGCTGGTGCTCATTACAGATTTTCCTTTTAAGGTTGGCAGGGAATCGAGAGTGGTGAAAAAGAATGGTAAACTGGAGACGATCGAAAGAAGTAAAAGAGATAACAGTAAACCCAATAATGATCTCTACCTTGTTGACAGTGGACACAGACTTAACATATCCAGGGAACACTTTCAGATAGAAAAAAGAGAGCAGGGGTATATCCTGGTCGACAGGGGGTCAGCCTGTGGCGTGAAGGTCAATGACGTTGGCGTTGGTGGCGGAGATGATGGAGGTTTTACAGAACTCCACGATGGAGACAAAATTGGTATCGGTACGAAGGGCACGCCTTATATTTTTGAATTTTTGTTTTTTGATGGGCTTGAGGTAGTGATGCGGCCGCAGGAGGATTGAAAAGTACTGGTAATAGCTAAAGCCTGTCGTGTAGATGCAACATCATGTACTCTGATCATGGCGATGTTTTTGTCGGCACACAGTGCTGAGACCACAGCTGTGGCGAGATCACGTTCTTTTCCTTCATTTACTCCGGTTATATCTCCAAGAAATCGTTTTCTGCTGTGGCCTAGAAGTACTGGTACTCCGAGATCGGCGAGTTTGGCGAGATTCTTTAGAAGAGTAATATTGTGATCGAGGGTTTTACCAAAGCCTATGCCGGGGTCGACGATGATTCTTTCCCGTTTTATGCCATTTTCGGTTAACCATTGTATACGCTCTGCCAGAAATGATATGACGTCGAGGACTACGTCATCGTATTCCGGCTTGAGTTGCATATCCGAGGGTGTTCCCTGCATATGCATGATAATGATGGGAACTGTACTCTTTTGAGCCACGGTTAGCATTTCCGGGTCATGCCGGAGTGCCGAAATATCATTGATAATAGTGGCGCCCGCCTTGAGGGCTTCACTGGCAACAATTGCTTTTGTTGTATCTATTGAAATTGGGACGGAAGGGTGTTTGGCGTAAACGGCTTTGATAACCGGTAAAACCCGCTGCATTTCCTCTTTGGCTGAAACCGGATCAGCAAAAGGCCGAGTAGATTCTCCTCCGATGTCAAGGATGTCCGCACCGTCTTCGATAAGTTTGTCCGCCTGATCAAGGGCAGTTTCAAGACGAGCAAAACTGCCACCATCAGAGAAGGAATCAGGCGTCACATTAAGGATGCCCATCACTTGAATTGGAGCATCCATCGCCATCACTGGTCTTTGGGGTCTTCAGGCTTTTTTTCTACATCTGCAGCAGGGGCGTCTTTGTCTGCGGACTCTTCTGTATCTTCCCTGACCTCGATAATGACTTCATCATCCGGGGTTTCTGCGGTTTTCTCCTGAGTAGGCTCAGATTTGGCTTCAGGCTGTGGCTCTGGTTTTGGCTTTGCAGGCTTAGCCTTGCTCATCAGGTCAGTGTATTTCCCGGGATACAGCTTTTCCACCATTCGTTCAATATCACTGAGAACAATGGTCTCTTTTTCCAGCAGTTCTTCTGCCATCAGTGTGAGAACATCACGATGTCCTTCAAGAAGACTGGTCACCGTTGCCATAGCATTGTCGATGAGTTTTCTGACCGCAGCATCGATCTCTTTTGCCGTTTCTTCACTGAAATCGCGGCTCTGTCCGATATCACGACCCAGGAAAATCTGTTCTTCTTTTTTACCGTAGGTCAGTGCGCCGAGTTCATCGCTCATTCCCCATTCACATACCATCTTGCGGGCAAGTCCCGAGGCCCGTTCGATATCATTACCTGCACCGGTTGTAATCTCATCGAAGATAATTTTTTCGGCAATTCTACCGCCGTAAAGAATACAGAGTGAATTCTGCAGATACGTTTTTGAATGGGTATATTTATCATCCGTTGGCAGCTGCATGGTCAGGCCAAGGGCACGTCCCCGTGGAATAATGGTAACCTTGTGCACCGGATCGGTATCCTTGAGCAGCCATGCAACAAGGGCGTGACCCGCTTCGTGGTAGGCCGTAACCTTTTTTTCTTTTTCGTTGATTATCATGGAGCGGCGTTCCGCACCCATCATAATCTTGTCTTTTGCTTTTTCCAACAGGTCAAGATTAATCTCCTTGGCACCTGTACGGGCTGCCATTAGAGCGGCTTCGTTGACCAGGTTCTCAAGATCTGCTCCGGAAAAACCGGGGGTGCCACGGGCAAGTATTTCAAGGTCAACCAGAGGAGACATCTTTGTTTTTTTGGCATAAATCGCAAGAATTTTCTCCCTACCGCCTACATCCGGAACCGGAACCATGACCTGCCTGTCAAAACGGCCTGGACGTAACAGAGCTGGATCAAGAACGTCCGGCCTGTTGGTTGCGGCAACAATAATGACGCCATCATTGGTTTCAAAACCGTCCATTTCAACGAGCAACTGGTTAAGGGTCTGCTCTCTTTCGTCATGGCCACCGCCAAGGCCTGCACCCCGGTGTCGTCCAACAGCATCAATTTCATCTATAAAGATGATACAGGGAGCACTCTTTTTTCCCTGGGCAAACATATCACGTACCCTGGAGGCACCAACACCAACAAACATTTCAACAAAATCTGAACCGGAAATTGAGAAAAAGGGTACATCGGCTTCACCGGCTATCGCTTTTGCAAGCAGTGTTTTACCTGTTCCCGGCGCCCCGGCAAGTAAAACTCCGGTGGGAATACGACCGCCAAGGGAAGTAAATTTTCCGGGGTCTTTCAAAAAGTCTACTATCTCTTCAAGTTCTTCTTTTGCTTCGTCGATTCCGGCAACATCGTCAAAAGTCACCTTGTTGTCATTTTGTTCGGTGAGCCGTGCTCTGTTTTTACCAAACGAGAGGGCACCGCCTTTGCCACCGCCCTGCATCTGGCGCATAAAAAATATCCATACACCGATAAGAAGCAGCATGGGGAACCAGGAAACAAAAATAGTCATAAACAAGCCCTCTTTTTGTGTTTCCTTTACCGCAATGTCAACCCCTGATTGACGAAGAATCGGGATAAGTTCCGAGTCGTTAGTCGGGTAGATGGTTTGGAAGGGTTTGCCGTCCTGCAGGGTTCCAGAAATTACGTCGCCGCTGATCGTGACACGGTTAATGGCTTTATTCTGAATGCTTGACATAAACTCGCTGTAGGTCAGCGAAGTGCTGTTGGCAGGTTGTTTATTGAAGAGATTGAAAAGAAGGATCATGGTTAGACCAATCACCAGCCACATACTTAAGTTTTTATAAAAGGTATTCAACGAGGCCTCCAGTGGCTCGAGATTAATATCATATTAAAGAGAATCAATTATAGTGTTTTTTTTTACAATGCTTTTATAACCATAAAACGTTCAGAACAAAAGTAAAACATAAACAGAGAAAGTCGAGCTTTGAGTTATATTATTTTATGTCATTATATGAATTAGGTAAAGTATTGGACAGGATTAACACCCAGTCTATGTTCTTTTAGTGCCTGCATACCTTTTACCTGGGCGGCTGCACCCGTCGCAGTCGTGCTGTACGGGATGCGATAATCAAGGGCCGCTCTTCTCATGTGATACGAGTCTTCAGTTGTCCTGAGGCCAAGAGACGTGTTGACAATCCAGGCAATTTTGCCATCTTGTATTTTATCAAGAATGTGTGGGCGTCCCTGGGAAATTTTATTGACGAGTGTGCAGGTGATACCAGCATTATTCAGGAATTTAGCGGTTCCTGTGGTGGCAGAAATAGTGAAGCCGAGAACAAGCAGATCTTTTGCAACTGAAACCATTGAAGCCTTATCTCCATCGCGAACACTGATAAAAACATTACCCGACGATGGGATATTGGCACCCGCTGCAAGATGCGATTTGGCAATGGCCAGTCCCAGGTTATTATCGATGCCCATCACTTCACCGGTTGATTTCATTTCCGGGCCAAGGAGGACATCAACGTTGGCAAAACGATCAAACGGAAAGACCGCCTCTTTGACTGCCCAGTGCTTTATAGTAACTTCAGTGGTCAATCCCAGTTCTTTGAGAGTTGCCCCCATCATTACCTTGGTTGCAAGCTTTGCCAGAGGAACCCCGGTGGCCTTGCTGACAAAGGGTACGGTTCGAGATGCCCTCGGATTGACTTCGAGAATATAGAGCTGTTCATTTTTTATGGCAAACTGTACATTCATCAGCCCTATAACACCAAGTTCTTTCGCCATGGCACAACTCGCCTGTTTGATCTCTTCTTTGAGACGCTCTGAGAGGGTGTGTGGAGGCAGGATGCAACTGGAATCTCCTGAATGGATTCCAGCTTCTTCAACGTGTTCCATGATACCACCGATGATGGTGGTGGTGTGACCGTCGCAGATAGCATCAACATCGACTTCAATGGCATCTTTTAAGAATTTATCTATGAGAATCGGATGGTCGAGATTCGTGCTGCCGATGGCTGTCATGAAATCCTTGATGCCTTTTTTATCGTAGACGATTCTCATATCCCGGCCTCCAAGCACGTAGGAGGGGCGTACAACTACCGGATAGCCGATTTCTTCTGCAACGTGCAGAGCTTCTTCGAGGGTATATACTGTGTCATTTTCAGGTTGTTTAAGGCCGAGCTTTTGCAAAAACTGCTGGAATCGTTTTCGGTCTTCGGCCCTGTCAATGGCATCCGGCTGGGTGCCGATAATTTTCACCCCGGCTTCAGCCAAAGGTACAGCGAGGTTTAATGGCGTCTGTCCACCGAACTGGACAATGACACCATCCGGTTTTTCCTGGTCTATGATATTGAGGACATCTTCCCGGGTAAGTGGCTCGAAAAAGAGTTTGTCCGAGGTGTCGTAATCTGTGGAAACCGTCTCCGGGTTGGAGTTGATCATGACGGACTCAACGCCGATTTCTTTTAAGGCAAAAGCTGCATGGACGCAACAGTAGTCAAACTCAATGCCCTGGCCGATCCTGTTTGGCCCGCCGCCGAGAATGATAATTTTCTGTCTGTCACTTTTCACAGCTTCATTTTCCTGCTCGTAGGTCGAGTAGTAATATGGGGTGTAGGATTCGAATTCGGCTGCACAGGTATCGACGAGTTTGTAGACGGGGATGACATCTGATTGAATTCGCAGTTCCCGTATATCATCTGGTGATGTACCGGTGAGAAAGGCTAGCTGCCTGTCGGAGAACCCACGTTCTTTGCAGAATCGCAGAAAAACGGGATCGAGGCCCTTGAACCCCTTGGCTGAAATTTCTCTTTCTGTCTCAACAATCTGTCTGAACTGAAAAAGAAACCAGGGATCAATATCAGTTAAACGATATATATCATCGATTTCTACATCTCTTTTCAACGCCTCATATATATGAGCGACACGCTTTGAATTGGGAACGCGTAAACCCTGTTCCAGTTCATCCTGATCCAGGTGTGAGAGAATATTCTGGCCATCCCCGCCAAAACCGAATCGTCCCGTCTCAAGGGAGCGCATGGCTTTTTGGAAGGCTTCTTTAAAGGTTCGGCCAATTGACATGGTTTCGCCAACTGATTTCATTGATGTGGTGAGGATGTCGTCGGTTTCAGGGAACTTTTCAAATGTCCAGCGCGGTATCTTGACAACGCAGTAGTCAATGCTTGGCTCAAAGGCGGCCAGTGTTTCGCGGGTAATATCGTTTTTGAGTTCGTCAAGGGTGTAACCGACGGCGAGTTTGGCTGCAATCTTGGCAATGGGAAAACCGGTTGCTTTTGAGGCAAGAGCCGAACTTCTGGAGACCCTGGGGTTCATCTCTATGACCATCAGTTCGCCATCTTTGGGGTTGACGGCAAACTGTACGTTTGAACCTCCGGTTTCCACACCGATTTCGCGAATAATGGCAATCGCCGCATCACGCATTTCCTGGTATTCGCGGTCGGTCAGGGTTTGGGCGGGGGCGACGGTAATGGAGTCTCCGGTATGGACACCCATGGCGTCAATATTTTCGATGGAGCAGATGATGACAACGTTATCATTTTTATCCCGCATAACCTCAAGTTCATACTCTTTCCAGCCGAGAAGACTTCGCTCAATCATCACTTCAGTGGTCATGGAAAGATCGAGACCGACACTTGCAAGTTCTTCAAGTTCCCGCCGGTTGTAGGCTACACCGCCTCCGGTACCGCCGAGGGTAAAACTGGGTCTGACGATGATGGGAAAACCTATAGAATCTCCAGCGGCAACGGCATCTTCAAGGGTCTGGACTATGATGGACTCGGGTACCTTAAGGTTGATTTTATGCATGGCGTCCCGGAATTCTTCACGTCCTTCCGCTTTATTTATGACGTCAATATTGGCAGCAAGCAGTTCCACATTGTATTTTTCCAGAATGCCGGTTTCTGCAACTTTGATGGCTGTATTAAGGGCGGTCTGACCACCGAGCGTTGGCAGTATGGCATCCGGTCGTTCTTTTTCAATGACCTTTGCTACAAATTCCGGGGTGATTGGTTCAATGTAGGTGGCGTTGGCCAGCTCCGGGTCGGTCATGATTGTCGCCGGATTGGAGTTGATGAGAATCACCTCATACCCCTCTTCTTTCAGTGCCTTTACCGCCTGTGCGCCGGAATAGTCAAATTCGCATGCCTGGCTGATGATAATCGGCCCGGAGCCGATAATGAGGATTTTTTTTATGTCTGTTCTTTTTGGCATGATTTGCTCTATTTTTTCGATACGTTAGTGGTTAATTCGAATCAGCTGCAATCGTTTTATTTTATCGGGGAAAGTCTCGCATCATCTGAATAAAACGGTCAAACAGGTAGACAGCATCACGGGGGCCTGGAGCGTATTCCGGATGATATTGCACAGAGAAAGCCGGGTGGCGGGTGTGGCGCATGCCTTCAAGACTGTTGTCGTTGAGGTTGATGTGGGTTACCTCCACTTCTCCTTTGGGCAGGCTGGAACTATCGATACAGAAACCATGGTTCTGCGATGTTATTTCCACATGACCGGTGACCAGGTCTTTGACCGGCTGGTTGCCGCCCCGATGTCCAAATTTAAGTTTATACGCTGTACCACCATAGGCAAGCCCAAGCATCTGATGACCAAGGCAAATACCGAAAATTGGTCTTTTGCCAAGAAGCTCCCTGATGGTTTCAACCACACCCTCAACGCCTGCCGGGTCGCCCGGGCCATTGGAGAGGAAAATGCCATCGGGGTTCATGGCCAGAACAGCTTTTGCGCTTGTTGTGGCGGGAACCACCTGAACCCTGCAGCCTTTTTCAGTCAGCAGTCTCAATTGATTGTATTTAATGCCAAAGTCAAAGGCGACAACGTTTAGAGGGGTATCGGTGCTACAACGGGCTGTGGAAAAATTCGTACCGGCAACAGGTTTGTCATCGGCCCAGCCGTAGGGCTCTTTGCAGCTCACACGTTCGACCATATCCCGGCCAACAAGCCCCGGCCACTCAGCCGCTCTTTTGACAAGAGAATCAGGGTCAAGATCCTGTGTTGAAACGATACCTTTCATTGCCCCTCTGGTGCGTATGTATTTGACGAGAGCCCTGGTGTCAAAACCTTCGACCCCGAGTACACCAAACTCCTGAAGAAATTCTGCAAGTGGCCTGGTTGATCTGTAATTTGAAGGGTATGGATTATATTCTTTGACCAGAAATGCCATGGGATGAATGGCGGCTGATTCCATATCATCAGGATTGATCCCGTAATTGCCGATCAGTGGGTAGGTCATGGTAACAATCTGACCGGTATAGGAAGGATCGGTCAAAATTTCCTGATAGCCACTGAGTGAGGTGTTGAAGACTATTTCACCAACGGCTTCGCCGTGACCGGTAAAGGATTGTCCTTCAAAAATTGTCCCGTCTTCCAGGGCGATAATTGCTTTCATTGCTTTTTTCCTTTACCTGTGCCTCAGGTTATAGCAAACTAATTTCCGGCTGTTTGTAAGTGATAAGAGGATTGTTTTATACTGTAATTCCTGCAAATGCCGGCCGTTAAGGAGCCTTGGCGCAACCGGGACTGCAGTCAGACAAAACTCGTACATATAACCTGATACGCCTCGTTTCGTCAACTATAAATGGTTTTTAGCGGTATTCAATATATGGGGAATTTATATGTCTGAACGGAAAAGAAATTATTAAAAACAAAATGTTGTGTGGGTGATTCGTAACTATCTCGATCCTTTTTTGAAAAGCACAGTTTTTACCGTCTTGAAAATAATGATCAGATCAAAGGCAATAGAGACATTTTTCATATAATAAAGGTCATATTCCAGTTTTTTTAAAGCGTCTAATTCTGATGCTCCGTATGGGTAACAGACCTGTGCCCAGCCTGTGATGCCGGGGCGTAGTTTATGACGAATGGCGTAGTAGGGTATCTTTTTTGCGAGCTGGTCGACAAAGATCTGGCGCTCGGGTCTGGGGCCGACCAGGCTCATTTCTCCCTTTATGACATTCCAGAGTTGAGGTAACTCGTCTATCCTCAGGGTGCGGATGATGTGTCCCACTCTGGTGACCCTGTCGTCATTTTCCCTTGCCCATACCGCGCCGTCTTTTTCCGCGTCCTGGCGCATTGATCGGAATTTGATGATCTTGAAAATCCTGTTGCCTTCTCCGACTCTTTCCTGCAGATAGAAAACAGGCCCTGGGGATTCAAATTTTACCAGTATCGCAGTGATCAGTATAACGGGCAGTGTCAGCGTCAGCAGTGTTACGGAAAATGCAAGATCAAGGAGGCTTTTTACATGATATTTCCAGCGACTGAGTGAAAAACCGTCTGAATAAATGATCCAGCTCGGAGCAATTCTTTCCACCAGCATCTTTCCTGTAACCCGTTCGTAGAAGGAAGTGGACTGCTCGACAGTTATTCCCCTCATTTTACAATCCAACAGAGTATTGATCGGTGTAGCTCCCCTCTTGTCATCAAGAGCCACTATTATCCTTTCAATTTCATGGTTGGCGAGGAGATGTTCAAAATCTTCTATGGTTGGCTGCACAGGTGCATTGTGCGGGTTATATGATGGTTTGCCGTCCCCGACAAAACCTCTTACTCTGTACGTTGAGTCCTGTACTCCCTCTATAATCCGGGCGATATCAGAGGCCAGATTTTCTGTTCCGACGAGTAGCACATTTTGTACAAAGAGTCGTTTGCGTAAAATCAGGTAGTAGGTGCCTCGCCAAATCGATACGGACAGGCATATGACAAGATACCCAGTCCAGAAGATCTTGTTTGAGATTATCATAAAAGGCGCGGTGTAATAGACGGCGCCGAGAAGAATACAGCCAATACCAAAGGCCTGGGTCATCCGGGTGAATGTGTCGGACAGAGACAATTCATGGCTGAGATCGTACTGATCAAAAAAGTAGAGGCAGAGCTGAAAAATCAGGGTGACAAGAAGTGCCCTTGTTGAATTAAGCAGGAGATCAAGAAAAAACAGACCCGATCCCAGCATAAAAAAATCGACTACCAGAAGAGATAAAAAAATAAGCAGTCCTTCACCGAGAAAGAATATTATGGCTCTCAATGAGTAGTGCTTATTGAATAGAGTTGGCATCGCTACATTCTCGTAAAAACCTGTAATTTGAAAATGGCTAGGAGCTTTTCCGAAAATAACGAAGAGTTGGGTAACATTGCATTCTCCGACAAGCTCTTAGGTGAAGAGTATTGAAATGATACCTGCAGAAAAGGGTATGGTCAAGGAATATCCTGTGATGTCACCCCCTAACCCCACTCAGTTACCAGATTCGTTCTACACCATAGTTATCAAATATTGTGTCCACAGAGAGAAGAACCATTTTTTTTACATAAAATCCTTAAAATCATCAAGCGGCGCATCAAAGTCATCTGCGACATATAAAAGTTGTTCAGAGGCCGAACCCGGTGTTCTCTTTTTGTCAGGTCTGGATAGGGGGATAAGTTTAACCAGCGGCTTATGGCCCTTAGTGATAATAATTTCCTCACCCAACAGTGCTTTCTGAATAATTTCAGAAAAATGGGCTTTTGCTTCCGCAATATTGATTTGTACTATAATAATCCCCCCTGTGACCGTAATAGTTGGTCATCTCTTTTTCGTCAAGGATAAGAGGCTTCAGAGGAGTGGGGTGAAGCGTATCCGAGTGCTGAAAAAATATTCAGACCCTCGATGTAGCAGTCGCAGCATGATGTGTGATAAAGGTTTTGAGTTGCAGGCGCTGTTTCCGGGTCATTTCGCCGAACCGGACGCTGCACCGTCTTTTAAATGTCGAATAATTTTTGTGTTTTATATCGGCAATAATAACTACCTGCAGCCGGGCTATTTCCAGAGTTTCGTTCAGGTAGATATCCATATGATTTTCAGTTAAGAAGAGCTGTCTGTCTTTCAGGTACAAAAAGGCCATTCCGCCTTCGCTGATGTCGGTCAAATTATAGGGCAGTCTCGAAGAATCGCCGGACATTGCAACCAGAGACCTTTCAGGGGCCGTAAAGCGTGGGTAAAGACGACGATCTCTTGTTTGTCCTGCTGTATTCTGTCTATTTTGCATTCTGACATTCCTTGTCGCTAAGATCAGTACTGTTACGATTCTTGTGCCCTGCAAAATTGTGCAAATATTGTACCATTGGCGCATCCTCTGGTTATCAATCATATAATTATCCATTGAACCGATAAGAGAACTCTTTTGTTAAAAATCTCGACACTTCAACTCATGGTCTTGATACAATCGCAGGCAAGGAGTTAAGGTGGAGCCTAAACAATAAATTCATCGTATACCGTTTGCCTTTTATGATTTCAGAACATATACTTTTTAACAGACAATTTGAAAAGGATAACTATCCAGACCATATACCGTTTGTGAAAGATGAAGAAAAACCTCCTCGTTATAGAAGATGAACATTCCGTTGCCAAGCAGCTCCGTTGGGGGCTTGCCAAGGAATACGATATAACCATTGCCTCGGATGTTGACCATGCAAAGCCTTTGCTGGCCTCGGGGGCATTTCCCGTTGCCACTATGGATCTGGGCTTGCCACCCTATCCTGATTCTCCGGAGCAGGGGTTTGCTCTTCTTGAAGGGGCGGCCACCTTTGCACCCCACACCAAAGTAATTGTTATAACCGGTAATGCAGAACAGACAAATGCGGTTAAAGCCATATCGCTCGGCGCAGCTGATTTTTGTGCCAAGCCCATCGACTTAAAACTCTTAAAAATTATTCTGGATAGAACATTTACGATCCATGCTCTCGAAGAAGAAAACCGCAGACTCCAGCGACAAGCCTGTCAAACTGGTTCGCTGTGTGGCATGCTTGGTGTTTCTCCTGCAATGAGCAAAGTTTTTGAGCTACTAAAGCGTGCAGGTTCTACTACCTATCCGGTATTGATCACCGGCAGCACCGGCACCGGTAAGGAAATGGCGGCAAAGGCGGTACATGCTCTCAGTGCAAGGGCTGAAAAACCGATGGTCATCGTCAACTGCGGGGCAATTCCGGAAAATCTGTTGGAAAGTGAGCTCTTTGGCCATGAAAAGGGAGCCTTTACCGGTGCGGCAAATCGGCAGATCGGCAAATTTGAACAGGCCGACCGGGGTACTATCTTTCTTGATGAAGTTGGAGAATTGCCCCTGGCCATGCAGGTAAAGCTCCTGCGTACAATTCAGGAATCGACCATCGAAAGACTCGGCGGAAAGAGGACTCTCTCACTTGATGTGCGGGTTATTGCGGCCACTAATGTGAACCTTGAGGATGCCGTTACGGCGGGTACCTTTCGGGGAGACCTTTTTTATAGATTAAATGTTGTTCCTCTGCATATTCCCGACCTCCAGCAACGACCAGAGGATGTACTGCCTCTTGCCCACAGGTTTCTGGCCGAGGAGGTGGAAAGTCAACAGCGGGGGCAGATGTCATTTTCTTTGACTGCCCTTGCCGCTATGAGTGCCCACCGCTGGCCCGGCAATGTACGGGAGTTGCAAAACAGCATTCGACGCGCCCTGGCAACGACTGTTGATAAGGTGATTACTCCGGCGGATATGGGGATGGAAGAGATGGCGGCAGAACGGGGAGATCAAACACTTTTTACCTTGAAAGCGGCCCGTGAAAAAGCGGAAATCAACAGTGTGCGGCAGGCCCTGGGGTTAAGTGGCAACAATATAAGTCAGGCTGCAAAGCTCCTTGGTGTCAGTCGGCCAACTTTGCATGATCTTCTTAAAAAACATGATTTAAAGGTGAATTGTTGAAGGCGATAGAGGTGCACCAGCGGCGAAAAGGTTCTCTCCCACCATGGTTTTTTTATGCTGCTCCTTTTGTGCTTTTTTTGCTGCTGACGGAGCCGGGGCGCTTTTTTCCACTCTATACACCGCATTTCTATATTGCCAAAACCATTCTTGTTGGCGCTCTGCTCTGGTTTTGGCGTCATCACTATGTTCAGGATTTTTCACGTAAACTTCTTTTGCCCGAGGTGCTGATCTCTGTTGCCTGTGGTATCCTTGTTCTGGTTATCTGGGTTGTGCCGGAAGGACATCTTTTTCAACTGGAACAAAAGCATATTTTCAACCCCCATGGGCTGGGAGAATCGCAGGCTGCGTTTCTCTTGCTGGTTAGTGTGCGCCTGCTTGGCGCAACCCTGGTTGTACCCGTTATGGAAGAGTTGTTCTGGCGTTCTTTTCTGATGCGCTATCTGATTGATCCCGATTTTCGTAAAGTGCCCATGGGAGCTTTTACCTGGCTCTCTTTTACGGGGGTTGCGATTTTATTTGGCCTTGAGCATAACCGTATTGTTGTTGGTGTTGTGGCAGGGGTCTTGTATGGGCTGCTGCTTATCTGGCAGAAGAATCTTAGGGCCGTGATCCTAGCCCATGCTGTTACTAATTTTGGTTTGGGGGTTTATGTAATTCTTACTGGTAGTTGGTTGTTTTGGTGAGTCTTTCTATGAGCTTATCATCCTAGGGTACATGAGAATTATTACAAAAAAATGAGCATTATATCAAATAAAAAGTCCCTGTTGATGATTGTGCACTCAACAGGGACAAGATAGATCGTGGTTTTTCAGGGTATAATTATTTTTTCATTTTTCTTCTTCTGGCTACACCTGCAAGACCGGCAAGGCCGGCACCAAAAAGAAGCATAGTTGATGGTTCCGGGACTGGATCCATCTGAACGCCACCGCCTACCACATCATTTGAGCACCATGGAGAATAGGCAATAAAAAAACCACCACCACCAAGGCTTAGGCCTGTGCCAAAGTCGTAGGTTATTGTCCAGTCGCCATCGATTTTGCCGTAGTCAACTGTGAAATCAGTCCACGTGCCCAAAGAGTTCTTATCAATACCATCGGGATTGTTTGTTCGGGCCGAAGAGTCGGTGGATGTTGTATAGCTGTATGTATCATTCACCTCGTACATTCCATCTTCGGTGGCGAATGTTCCTGTATGATTCTTATTTTCGTTGTTGTTGTTGTCAAGACCATCAATAATATAGTGATCCCAGGTATCCCATGTAGAAGTCGCTGTATAGCTAGTGTTGATAAAAAGAGAATCAAATGTCTGTCGATCATTGGCGCCAAGTATAATTCTCACCTTTGTTAGTAATCTTGACGTAGCATCATAATCGACTTTCAGAGATTCCACGGTAGGTGTGCCGTGTTCGTCGGCATTCTGTAACGTAGTGTTCAAGCTATCTACATTGTTCCAGTTGTTCCAGCCGCCACTGGTTTTTCCCTCGGTGTCATCGACGGTAAATGTAACCGGGGACGCCAGTGCGCTACCCGCCATCAGCCCAATTCCTACAATTGTTCCCGCAGCCAATGCTACAACTGATCTTTTTTTCATTCTCTCTCTCCTTTTTCAGTTTAAAAATAATTTGGAAACTATCTTACTATGACTAAAGCGAAAGCACATTCTATGCCATGTTGGGCTGTAAGAGGATAAAAGATAAAAAGGTCAGAATAAAATTAAGGATTGAATCAAAATAGGGTGAAAAATATAATTTTTTGCAAAACAGTTTAGCAGTCCTCAAGTACACAGTGTCACTATATAGTGAGTCAGTCAGGAGACAACTTTTATGTATTCAAAAAAACAGCTGGGACTAGCCTTATTAATCGCCTGTCGAAATTCATTACACAGTTGAAGTCGAGAATTTAGGACGGAATGGCTTGTAGTTTTTATCTTGCCGCCACCTAAACCCTGACAAGCATAAGAGAAAAGTGGGTAGGTGGGTAAGCTTATAATGCACGTTAGGGAAACGAGGTCGCAGAACAGATCCTGACCACCTGTCGAATTATTTTACACCTTTCCGCCAAAGTCAAAAATAGGCCAATGCGTTACGAAAGCTGTACTCAAATACACAGTGTAACACTATGGCCAGACTCCACTGGTAGTTGGTGTTTTGGTGAACCTCTTTGATAATGCCCTTATAAGCATACCGAATTTCTTTTGCACATAGGTGTATCTCGTTATCCTAAATGACATTCATTAATGTGTCAGCTTTTTTTACACTGCATTATGCTGAGTTGTATATAATAGTCAATTGATTGTGTGATTCCAGTATGATGACAGTATGGCATTAATGTTGCAATCGATGTTGGTGTGAGTGGTTGTTATAAAGTAAACAGTAAAGAGGATGAAGACATTAAAATTAAAGGAGGAAAAATGAAGAAAACATGTGTAGGTTTACTTTCAATAGGGGCTTTCTTTCTTTTATCTCAGCCTGCGTCTGCATTATTTGTAAATGGTGGGTTTGAGAATGGTACTACTTCCAGTTGGACTGTCGATACTGGTAAGTCAACAAGTTCAAACTCGGTTGACTGGAGTAGCTCTGGTGGGGGATCGGGCAGTGGAAGGGCGGATGTCATTAATAGTACTGGTACAATGTCCGGACAAACTACCGATGTCAATCCTTACAATGGTAATTATATGGTTCGCATCAATGATATCGGTGGCAGCTATGATGCAACAAAAATTTCTCAGACAGATACCATCAGTCAACAAGATATTGATGATGGTTCGACACTTTATGTTAACTGGGGGGCAATGTTAATTGAACCATCGAATACCCACCCGTCAGGTGCCCAGCCATTTTTTGCGATCGAATTGACGGTTAATGGTACTTCTGTTCAGTCTTTTAGTGCAGACGCAACTGCCCATAGCACTGACTCTTCCTGGACATTGGCTGGGAATGATGGTTACAGTGATTTGTGGTATAAGCATGATACATGGAGTTTTGATCTTAGTTCATACACTCTTGGAGATTCTGTTTCTTTGGAAATGTATGTGAGTGATTGTAACTGGGGTGGACATGGTGGATATGCCTTTCTAGATGGTATAGGTACAGCATATCAACCGCCCAATGATGTGCCCGAACCGGGAACTATGCTGCTCATGGGGATGGGATTAGCTGGTTTGTTAGGGTATAACCGAAAAAGATCTAGCAGGAAAAACTGTAACTAACTGCTTAAGGCAGTAAGAAAGTCTGCAGTTTGATATCAACAAGATCTCCATGATGGCAACCATCATGGAGATCTTGTTGATTAAAAAATACGAATACGAATAATAGCGCGCTATAATAGCGAATGTAATGGGGGACAGACCCCGATTAAATGGTTGCTTCTTTTGAGGCATTTATGGTATCAATATCCCCATGCCAAGACGATCCCGCCTAATTGTACCCAACATTCCACTCCATATCATCCAACGAGGAAATAATCGTCAAGCCTGTTTTTTTGCTGAAGAAGATTATCTGTTCTATCTTGATTGGCTGAAGGAATATTCCCACAATACGGACTGCTCCGTCCACGCATATGTTTTGATGACGAACCATGTTCATATCCTTTTAACTCCAGGGAAGGTGACCAGTGCAGGAGAACTTATGAAACATCTGGGGCAACGGTACGTCCAATATATCAACCGTACTTATAAGCGCAGTGGTACGCTTTGGGAGGGACGGTTTCGTTCCTCCATCATTCAGCAACGTGAATATCTTTTCTCTTGCCAGCGGTATATAGAAATGAATCCTGTACGTGCAGGGATTGTTAAACATCCCGGGGAATACCGTTGGGCAAGTTATCAGAGTAATGGGCAGGGAATGAGTTCTGATTTGTTAAGTTGTCATTCTCTCTATCTCAGCCTTGGCCAGACAGATGCAGAGCGGCAGGCAGCGTACCGGGAATTATTTCGTTATGAATTGGACTCAGAAGAGATTGATAAAATACGCAAAGCAACCAACGGGAATTATGCCCTTGGAAATAGCCGATTTAAAGAAGAAATCAGTACGATGCTTGGTCGTCGTGTCATCCCTGGAAAAGCAGGAAGACCAAAAAAAAAATAGGACAAATAGAGGAAGAGGAAAATAGGGGGAAGCCCCCAATTAAACACTGTAATTAGCTTGTTTTATTCGGTAATTCGCGCTGCTTCCCAGCAATTTCTACCATTGTTTCCAATCGAATTAAACGACGGTCATGATCTCGTAATTCACCCGACATTTCAGAGAGTACCATTCCGACACGATCCACTTTATCGGTTAACAGTAAAACTTCTTTCATTGCCGAAATGACATCCTTTAATGTACTCACGCAGCTCTCCGAATTTCAGCTAATACTTTTTCTGCGTCATTCAACCCTTTTTCCAGGGAAGACTTCGCTCTGGTTGTTGCTTCACCAACCTCTTTCATCAGTGCAGCCAACAACTCTTCATCTTTGTTTGTTGATTTCTTTTCGCAACGCTGCCGAACAAGTTGTGACAGGCTAACACCTTCTCTTCTTGCTTCCTGAGTTAGAAATCTCTTAAACTCAGGTGTCCCTAATATGGTAATCCGTTCAGTTTTTAGTGCCGTTGACATCTCATATCCTCCCGGGTAAAAATGGGGGACAAAAAATGGGGGACAGACCACGATTAATTGTTGCTTTTGGAGATTACTCATAGCGGAATAAACGGGGTCTGTCCCGAATGGCACTTACTTTAGCTTTTTGAGTGGCCCTTTCTTAATCAATAGAGGCATTTCACGAACCTTTTTAGGATGTCCATATTTTCGAACATCTTTGCGCACCTTTTCTCTGGGTTTCGTTAGCCGAACTTTTTGCGAATAATTCCCAATCTCTTCTGTAACGGAGGTTTCCCGTTGAGGATAAAAATAGATATCACATAACATCAG
>CAMZKN010000230.1 GCA_947311315.1 uncultured Desulfobulbaceae bacterium
TACAATTTTATCAAGTCAGATAGCGCTTTACTGCACGGCAATGCCTACGCGATGCAATTATGAGGGTAATTCTGTTCAGGATTGAACACGGCTGGTCAAATTTTTAGGCTCTTATATGAAATATCCAGCTGCGTTAGGACATCTTGACAAATCATTGTTCCTGTTGCTCCTCGTCAACCCTTTTCACGCCTTCCATAAGCAGCATCATAAAATCACCAATTTCTGCAGCTTTCATCTCTTTGGGCGACAGCCCGGTGGTAAACCGGTAGACACCTTTTTTCTCGGCAAGAATATTAAAAACAGCCTCTTGATTCTCGGTGTTATTGTAACTTGCGTTTATCATACACCCCTCCCGAAACGACACTTTCCCGGTACCATTTGGCAATTCCATCTGCAACACGCCCGTCTTTTGATGCATATGAAATATCTGAAAAAGCTCTGCCGGAACAATTTCATCAATCCTTCCGCTCATGCACGATTCAAACTCACGACTCCTTGCAGCATTAGTTAGCGTCAAACGCTTTGCCAGCAATCGAGCCATAAATTTCTGCACTGCAGCACAATCTCCGAGAAGCTCTCCAAAAACATCGCCACCAATCCCCAGTACAATAGATTTTCTGTTGGCAACGACCGTTGAAACAGCCAGATCAGCACCCAGGTAACTCATTTCACCACAAATATCCCCTTCGTTCAATTTGGCCAGTACAATACCACTATCTTCGACCCTGAGTTCCCCCTCAAGAACAATATAAATATTGAGATTTTGCTCTCCCTTGCTAATCAATCGAGCATCTTCTTCCAAATGAATTTCCTTGAATGTTTCAAGAATCTGTTCCATTCTCTCCTGCGGGAACGCACTGACAAAAGGACTGTCAAGAATTTTCCCGTACATCTTTGCCACAGCAACATCAATTTTGGCAACGGCACCCTCAACAACAGTTTCCAAAGAAGCTTCAACCGGCTGGATTGAGAATTTTATAAGTCCTGTGCAGCCACTGCAATTAAAACGAGTATTGAGATATGGTGTCAAATCCACCGGAGAATTTTTTAGAAACTGAAACAATAACTGTGTCATATCCCGTACGAGGATAAGACAGACCTCTTTATCTTCCGGACACGATAAAGTTTTTTCCGAAAGACCTAATCTTTCCCCCGCCTCGTACAAAGGACAGTTTTTTTCTTCATCTATTGTAAAATATGTACTGAATTCTTCCATTTATACCACTTGTTATGAGATTTCCGGATAAACAAAAACCAAATCATTCTTCAAGTACTAACGCAGGTAAGTTGCAAGTAAGTACCTTGGAGGTGTTTGCTAATTTCCCTCTTTATCCTTCACTCATTTTCTTATTTTTATGTTACAACTTTTACGGCATAAGGTACTAACGCAGGCAAGCTGCAAGTAAGTACCTTGGAGGTGTTTGCTAATCTCCCTTTTTCTCCTTCACTCATTTTCTTATTTTTATGTTACAACTTTTACGGCATAAGGTACTAACGCAGACAAGCTGCAAGTAAGTACCTTGGAGGTGTTTGCGAATCTCCCTTTTTCTCCTTCACTCATTTTCTTATTTTTATGTTACAACTTTTACGGCATAAGGTACTAAAAAAATGTTCAGTTCACTTCTTTTATTTTGTCTTACTTAAATAAGTTGATATACTAACAAAAACAATGATGCAACCCTTCAACAGAAATTTTTACCTTGAATGCACGTTTATGACAGGTTATCCATATAAGAGCCGTTTGCAGGGTATGCATTTTTACGGAATTATTTTTTATACTATGCATTACGAAAATAATTTCCAATCTACTCAATCAGTATAAATCCGAATCACTTTTATGGCTGCAAATTCTGACAAACCCAACGAATTATTTACCCAGATCAAGGAACACTTCACATCTCATCCGGTGATCTCCATTGCAGCATCAGATAGCGATTCTTCCGATCAATATGAGATTGCGTACTCTCTGCCGGGATTATGCAAAGACAGCGATGGGCAAATCGTCGAAGCAACCGATCACAGAATAGAACTCACCATTCCTTTTGGTTTTCCACATTTTCCTCCCAGTTGCAAGCCGAAAAGTGATATCTTCCACCCGGATTTTGATCCGGCAGCTATCTGTCTTGGGGAATTCTGGGAGCAGGGGCGAACAATTCCTGAACTTATCATCTACATAGGTAAGATGATTAATGGAGAGATGTATTCAACATCCAACGCTTTCAACGAAGAAGCCGCTAGCTGGTACAACGAACATAGCTCTACATTTCCCTTTTCAAATATACAGTGGGGCAGTACCAATTCCTCCACCGGTGAAAATGAAGAGGCCCAGGAGATCGACACACTTGACGACTCGGATTTATCATCGGGATTTGACTACCTCAGCCTCGAAGATCCTTCTGCAAATGATGAGATTTCTCTAGACACTTCCTTTGCAGATCAAGCCCCCCCCGACGATTTTGACTATCTGTTACTGGAACGCCTTGAAGACCAGAAAAAATATAACAAAATCCTGGAGACCCTTGGAAAAGTTGAGCACTCAACCACAAGAAGCGCAGAATTTTCCGACAATGCTAAAAATGCTGTTCAGAAAGCTCAGAGGGTGCATTCGACTGCTAAAACAGATGAAGACAACGGAAACACTCAAAAAGCCCTGGACGGTTACCAGCAGGTTGTCAGCATCGTCTCCGACTTTTACGGCATAGCCGCTGATATCACAAGGGCAAAGCAGACGCTGAGTCTACTCAATGATTTTGCACCCGACACCACAAGTACAAAGAAAAAAGCCACTCCTCCAAAAAACAAACGTCAGGCATCCAAAAAAGAGCCTCCCCTGAAAGGAAAGAAAACTTCAACCAGAAAAGTTTCAGCCGATGATTCATTTCTAAACGATATTGGCAGCCCAAGCAGACTACCTTTATATGTTGCTGCTGTAGTTCTCCTCTGTATTGCGGTCTCAGGTGGATATTTGTACTACTCCTATAATACTAATCTCAACAGAGCCAGGGAATCCTTTACCCAATGCACAACAGCTCTTGATAAAAATAGTTTTGCTACTGCGAAAAAATCCTGTGATACAGCTCTTCTTCTGAGTCAACAGGTCAAATATATTCACCAGAAGGAAGTCATTGCACTCAGACAGAATATTTCCGACACCCTAAAACAGGAACGTTTTGTTCAGGGACTTGCTGGCAACATTCTTGTCAACGGACACTATTATTCACAAAGTGACGGCAAGGAACTCCAGGCCATTAACGCTGCCATCAAACAGGCTGAAGAAGTTTACTCTCAAAGGGAATGGCATCAGGCCCTACAACTTTTTACAGAACTCCTGCTACGCGTCCAAAACAATAAACATCTCGACGAGTCTGTCGTGAAGAATATAGAGACACGACTCAAGCAAGTGCAGTTCAGGGTGGAATATAATAGAGCAGATGATTTTTTAGAAAGAGGCCAATGGGATAAAGCAAGAAAAAGTTTTGCCAAAACGTTACAAACACTCAGTAGCCTTTCCGAAAAAGAGCAACAGAAATATTCAACCCTGCTTAAAAACTCCCAGCAAAAAGCCGAATTTAATGCGCTGAAAGCGGAGGGTGATCGTTTTTTTGCACAATCTGACTGGGATAATGCAGTAACATCCTATGAACAGGCCCTGAAGATAGTTAAAAACACGAAAATATCCTCGACTGAAGTGACTTTGCAAATACAGGAGAACACCAAAAAAGCTGAATTATACTTAACAATCAGCCGCGGCAACAAATCTTTTGCCACCGGTGCATGGGACAAGGCAATCAAAGAATATACACAGGCCGGTTCTTTCCTCGCAAAACACCAGGATCTCCTTTCCCAGACAGATTCCGCCATTAACCGTAAAAAACTATTTAGAATCATCCTGCAGGCCTCCATAATACGAGAGCGCCAGAATGTCAGAAAAAAGCTGGAGACTGATAATCTCACCGATGCAAAAAAGAGTTACGAAATGATTCTCTCGATGATTTCACACAGTGACTTCACCCAGGAAAACGAATTCCTTGAGACCAAGGACGAAATTGCTGCATCCATAAAAGAGATCAACCACAAAATTCTTCTACAGAAGAAAACCCAGTATCTAAAGGAGAATTATCAACATCTTTTTGCTGCAAATTACCCTGCAGCTAGCGCGGATTCCCTAACTAAGCCTGTGATATCTCTTTCAAAAGAAGAACCAGGGAAATTCATATTCAAAATGCAGTGTACAGAAGTCGGCCGAGGCCGACCATTAACACTCGTCATGTATTATGCATATAATCTGGACAGTCATAAATGGAGTTTTTATTACCCAAACCAATAATCTTCAGGGTACTTTGTAAAATTGCCTTTAGGGTACCTTCATATCTACACCAGGAATCTGAACTCACCCTTACCAAGAAGGTTATGGAGATGAATCAGCCCAAGTAATTTCTGTTCAGAATCAACAATTGGCAAAGCAGTAATTTCATGCTTCTGCATTATACTCAACACATCTACAGCCAATTGGTTACCATCAGTGGTAATGGGTTTTTCTGTCATGAGGTCGGCGGCCAGAAGATCTGCAATAGCCTGAGAACTGACAAAGATACGACGGACATCTCCATCTGTCACTATGCCAATCACCTTGTTCCCATGATCAACAACAAGAACCGCACCCCTGTTTTTCTCATTCAAAACCTGCACTGCGGACAGCGCTGAATCATCTGCAAAAACTACGGGTAGATCCTGCCCTGTAAGCATTACTTCCGTCACCTTTACCTTGAGACGTTGCCCCAGGCTTCCTCCCGGATGGTTGTGGCGAAAGTCCTCTGCCTGAAATTTTTTTCTATTCAGCAGAACGACAGAGAGCGCATCACCCATAGCAAGAGTAGCAGTTGTGCTGGCGGTTGGAGCTAATCCAAGCGGGCAGGCTTCTTTGGGCACCTGAATATCGAGTACAATATCTGCAGCCAGCGCCAATGTTGACTTATTCCCACCCGTCATGGCAATAATACTGTTTCCCCGTTTTTTGAGACTGACAAGCAAGCTATTCAATTCTGCAGTTTCACCGGAATATGAAATAGCCATAATTACATCTCCAGCCATCACCATTCCAAGATCACCATGCATTGCCTCTACCGGATGCAGAAAAAATGATGGCGTTCCTGTGCTGTTAAGGGTCGCAGAAATTTTCTGACCAACAATACCGGATTTCCCTATTCCGGTAATCACCAGCCTCCCTGGCGAACAGAGAATTGTCTCAATTGCCTGCACAAACTCTTCTCCTATTCTTTCCCGTACTGAAGCGAGTCCCTGCTCTTCTATCAGTAGTACTTCCTTCGCTGCATCGATGGACATTATTTCTTTTCCTCTCTATAAATTATAAGGTACCTTGAAAAAATGGACTTTTTCAAGGTACCGAAACTAGTATTTCATCTGAAGAGTTACTACACATACCACACTCGGTTTCGCAAGTGTGGTATGGTAATCACTTTTCAAAAGGAGACAATACCAAACATATATTGCCCAACACCAAGCAAAAAAGATATCAATATTATTTTTAACACAAACAGCTATTTTTAGCGTATTTAATTGTAATATCGTGTATAGTGGCTAGTTTTGGCAATCACAAAACAACGAATCTATTGTTATCCAACCAGGCAGGAAAACTTTCGACGGTCGATTGATAGGTGCCGGATGTCGACTCTGCATTTCCTGTTTTAAAAACGCTCGTGTCTCTTTTTTATACCATGAGTTTTATAAAGCAAGGCACTACATTTTTGGAGTAATTATGTCCGATTACCTCTTCACCTCTGAATCTGTATCAGAAGGTCATCCTGATAAAGTTGCAGATCAGATATCCGATGCTATACTAGATGCTATATTAAAACAAGACCCGGTCGCGCGGGTAGCCTGTGAAACTTTGGTTACCACCGGAATGGCAGTTATTGCCGGAGAAATAACCACCACAGCCTGGGTCGATATGCCCGATGTCGTTCGCCAGACCATTAAAGAAATTGGCTACAACTCATCCGACATGGGTTTTGACTATCAGTCCTGCGCAATCATCACTTCTATTGACAAGCAATCTCCTGATATTGCCCAGGGAGTTAATGTCGGATCAGGCGTTGACCTCGATCAGGGAGCAGGGGATCAGGGCTTAATGTTCGGTTACGCGTGCCGGGAAACCGATGTTCTGATGCCCATGTCTATCACCTATGCACATCTCCTGACCAAATCCCAGGCGGATGTCCGTAAGGCCGGTATACTTCCGTGGCTACGCCCGGATGCGAAAAGCCAGGTCACTATCCAGTATGAGAACAATAAGCCATCCCGCATAGAAGCTGTTGTCCTCTCTACGCAACATGATGAGAGTGTCAGCTACGAAGATCTCAAAGAAGGCGTTATGGAAGAGATCATCAAACCAACCCTTCCCGTGGATATGATCGACGGAGATACCAAGTTTTTCATTAATCCGACAGGTCGATTTGTGATTGGTGGCCCCGTTGGTGATTGCGGAGTCACAGGCCGAAAAATCATTGTTGATACGTACGGCGGCAAGGGATCTCACGGCGGTGGCGCTTTTTCCGGTAAAGATCCTTCCAAAGTCGATAGATCGAGTTCATATTACGGTCGCTATGTTGCCAAGAACCTTGTTGCTGCTGGTATTGCTGATGAAATTGAAGTACAGGTCGCCTATGCAATTGGCATATCACAGCCTGTCTCTATCAACGTCAATAGTTTTGGTACTGGCAAAATATCCGATGCAAAAATTAAAGATCTTATCACAGAACATTTTGACCTGCGACCCAAGGCAATTGTCCAACAGTTAGATTTGCTGCGACCGATTTATCTGAAGACTGCTGCTTATGGCCACTTTGGCCGAGAACTTGATACGTTCACATGGGAAAAAACTGACAAAGCCGCTCTTCTTCGGGAAGCTGCTAAGATTCGCTGATTCCTCTTTTTACATTCATCTTGAAGACACTTTGACACAAACGGAAAACAATTATGACTGAAACAAACAATGATTATAAAGTTGCAGATATCTCACTTGCAGCATGGGGCCGAAAAGAAATCGCCATTGCCGAAACCGAAATGCCAGGGCTTATGGCCCTAAGAGAAGAGCATAAAGGTAAAGCTCCATTAAAAGGAGCACGCGTTGCCGGTTGTCTTCATATGACCATACAAACTGCTGTGCTTATGGAAACACTGGTTGACCTTGGTGCAGAAGTTCGCTGGTCAAGTTGCAATATCTTCTCCACGCAGGATCATGCCGCAGCTGCCATGGCTGCAGCCGGTATACCTACTTTTGCCTGGAAAGGCGAAAGCGAAGAAGAATTCTGGTGGTGTATTGACCAGACGATCTTTGGGCCTGATAACTGGCGTCCAAACCTCATCCTTGACGATGGTGGGGATTTAACGCTTATTTATCACGAAAAATACCCGGAACTTTTAAAAAATATGCGTGGAATCAGTGAAGAAACAACCACTGGCGTCCACAGACTGAACGAAATGGCAGCATCAGGTGAACTCGGCTGTCCCGCATTCAATGTGAACGACTCTGTCACCAAGTCCAAGTTCGACAATCTTTACGGCTGTCGCGAATCACTTATTGACGGTATCAAGCGGGCAACGGATGTTATGATTGCCGGTAAAAATGCAGTTGTTGTGGGATACGGGGACGTTGGCAAGGGTTGCGCTCAAGCACTGAGAGGTATGGGAGCAACGGTTTTTGTAACAGAAATTGATCCGATATGTGCCTTACAGGCAGCAATGGAAGGATACAAAGTCGTCACCATGGAAGAGATCGCTTCCCAGGGCAATATCTTTGTTACCTGTACCGGCAACCTCCAAGTTATCACGCGTGCCCATATGGAAATGATGCCCGACGAGGCCATCGTCTGCAATATTGGTCATTTTGATTCAGAAATAGACATTGCCGGCATTCGAGAACTTGAATGGGACAATATCAAACCCCAGGTTGACCATATTATCTTCCCGGATGGCAAAAAGGTTACAGTACTAGCCGAAGGCCGACTGGTAAACCTCGGTTGCGCAACAGGCCATCCAAGCTTTGTCATGAGCAACTCATTTACCAATCAGGTACTTGCACAAATAGAACTCTGGAAAAACTCAGACAACTATGAGAATAAAGTCTATTTTCTGCCCAAAAAACTTGACGAGATGGTTGCCCGTCTCCACTTGAAAAAAATTGGAGCCCATCTCACAACCCTTAGTCAGGAGCAGGCTGATTACATTGGAGTCCCTGTTGAAGGGCCTTTCAAGCCTGATTACTATCGATACTAAGATACTCAACCAGTCACCCCGTTACAGTTCTATAGAACTGTAACGGGGTTCAACTTCCCTCACTGCCTGCAGCAAGCCTGACGTCTCCCGATAACACCTGATGAATCATACCGTTCCGGTCTTCAACGTGTAAGACCCCGTCTTCATCAGGACCAAGTGCAGTCCCCTCAATAACTTTTTTGTCAGTAGAAACGCAGCGCATCTTTTTGCCAAGGAGAAAATCTTTTTGCCGCCAAATGTTGAGAATATGCGCAAAACCTTTTTCACAAAACAGATCAAGCTGTACAAGTAACTGCTCTCTAATTCTTTCAAAAACCCTTGTGATTTCGAATTCACGCCCTGTCATTAGAGCAAGAGATGTTACATTGTCTTGTAGTTCGCCCGGAAAATCCTCCAAAATATTGTTGATATTGATGCCTATACCAACAATTGCATATCTTTTGGTCAGGTGTATATTCAAGGCTGATGACTCTGTGAGAATCCCTCCGCATTTCTTCCCCTGGTAGTATATATCATTGGGCCATTTCAGCTGTGAAATTAATCCGGTCATGGAATCCAAAGCATGGGACACCGCAACTCCGGCCGTCAGGGTAATTTTAGGATACTCTTTAATTTTCAGCGGAGGACGAACAATAATTGAGCAATACAGTCCTTTACCCTTTTTAGAATGCCACTCTTTACCAAGACGACCACGGCCAGCGGTCTGATATGAGGCGATAACAGCAGTACCATGCACGGCACCTGCCTCTGCCATATCGCGAGCCAGAATATTCGTTGAAGGTGTTGATTGTATATGATGAGTAGGATACATGTGAAATAAAACTCAAAGACAGTGTGAGATAAAAAAAAGGGTTCTGAGAAAAACTTCCCCAGAACCCTTAAAACCGACTGTTAGCTCAACATAAAAACTAACGAATCATCAATGCTCTTCATCCTGAATACGTGAAGGAATTGCATACATGGTCGTTGATCCGGAAGACCAGAACATCAGTCGCCCTTCTCTAACCATTTCGTTGGCTACATTTTTAATTACACGCGGCTTACTTTCCGGATCACACTTATAGAAATCCTTAATGTAGAGCTGCGGTTTAGGAGATTTGACAGCTTTCTCCTCGATGGCGTCTTTTAATTCATCTTTACTCAGTGCCATGATTATACTCCTGGTATATGTTTGAAGAAGAAAGCATCAATAGGCCGGGCAGCAAGCAATCACTACCCGGTCATCAACCACCATTCTGTTAACGCTATTTGACGTGACTGGTGTACTTGAACTGAGTCGTTGTACGCCAGGTATCATAAGCAAGACGATAGTCGTCGATACTCTTCATTGTAAACGGTATATCACATTTTTCAAAAAACTTCTCCCAACCAATTCTCTCTGCCCATTCACCAACACGCTCATATTTCTTAGCGTCGTCAGCATAGGCAACAAGAATTTTCTTGACGGCATCTACAACTTCAGGCCACCTGGGAGTATTATTTGGCAGAAAAGGAATAACCAGCTTGGAAAACTTAGGTGCGGAAACTCTGTTGGATACCTTGCCACCAACCAGAATTGCAATTCCGTCACCTTCAGGATCGGCAAGTGGCATTGCAGGACACATGGTGTAGCAGTTACCGCAGAACATACAACGTTCTACGTTAACCTTAACACTTTTGATCTCTTTTCCATCAACCTCAGCTTTGGCAGGCTTAACAGCGCCCAAAGGACAGGAAGCGATAGCCAGCGGAAGCTCACAAACACCGGTAATACGCGTGTGATCGATCATCGGCGGCTTACGATGGATACCAAGAATAGCAATATCAGACGCATGAACGGCACCACACATATTCAGACAGCATGCAAGGGCAATACGAACCTGTGCAGGCAGAGTCATGGATGTAAAATAGTCAAACAGTTCATCCATTACTGCCTTAACAACACCGGAAGCATCCGTTGCAGGTGTATGACAATGCACCCAACCCTGTGTATGAACGATATTGGTTACACCAGCACCGGTTCCACCTACAGGATACCTGTTACCCATTGTCGCAAGAGTATCGAGAAGAGGCTGTACCTTATCTTTGGAATCAACCATGAACTCGACATTGTTACGGGTGGTAAAACGCAAGAACCCATCACAATGCTTATCGGCGATATCACAAACTTCGCGGATATATTCAATAGAAACGAGACGAGCAGTACCGCAACGTACGGTATATACTTCGTCACCTGTCTCAGATTTATGCATCAACACGCCAGGCTGAGTGATCTCATGATACAACCACTTGCCTTTATTGGCTTTGATAACTGGTGGGAAAAACTGCTCATAATGCGGTGGACCAAGATCTGATATACGCCCATCCATTGGTTTATCTGGATTATAACCCATGATAATTCTCCTTATATAATATGAATTGTTAGCTCAAATTACTACAGCATCAGGCCGCATGGCGCTTACGAAACTCTATAATATCGCGCTCAAAACCACCTTCAACCTCTTCTTCTTTCCAGAATATGTATGGATTAGATCGAGGCTCTTTAACATGCTGCGGAATGGGATCAATACCCATAACGTTAAGAAATGTTGGTAGACCAACACGCTGCATTGTTTCACCAACACGCTCACGATTTTTACCAACTTCCATCCACCAGTCCCAGATTCCTTCGATAAAATCAATCAATTCTTCAAAATCATTATCTTTGGAAACCTTCATAAAGGGAACAATAAGAGTAGAGAACTGCGCACCATCAAGGATAGGAGCTTTTGCACCTACACAAATGGTTGCACCCTGATCGGCACCAGGACGCAGAGCACGAGGCATAACGTTAATGCAATGCATACAACGTGTACACTCTTTATCATCAATCTTCAGCTCATCACCTTCCATCCACATGCAGTCGGTAGGACAGATATCGATAACTTCTTTCTGAATATCAAAAGCACCCCAGTCTTTACCAGCATGTGATCCACCGTTTGGAGGGTAGTTGCCGGCAACATATTCTTTTACACCAGCCTGGTCGATACGAATATCATCTCTCCAGGTACCGATAACGGAGACATCAGAACGGGCAATAGCTGCAACACAGTCATTTGGACAACCGGAAAATTTAAACTTAAATTTATACGGAAATGCAGGGCGATGAATTTCATCCTGATAGTGCAGGGTCAGATGATGACAAGCTTCTTCTGTATCATAACAGGACCACTCACAACGAGACTGACCCAGGCAGTTAGCGGGAGTACGCAGGTTGGAACCGGAACCACCAAGATCCTGGCCCATGTCATGGGTCAAATCCCAGAAGAATGGCTCGAGATTCTCGGTACGGGTACCAAGAAGAATGATATCACCAGTAGAGCCATGAAAGTTGGTCATACCGGAACCATGCTTCTCCCAGAGATCCATCAATTGACGAAGATTCGCCGTGGAATAATATTTGGACGCAGGCTGAGCAACACGAATTGTGTGAAAATGCTCAACACCTGGGAATCTTTTAGGTAAATCTGCGTAACGGCCAACAATACCACCACCGTAACCAAAAACACCTACAATCCCGCCGTGCTTCCAATGGGTAATTCTCTCTTTATATGACAGCTCCAGGATCCCCAAAATGTCCCAACACTCAGGCTTCTTCTCTGCCTGGCGCTTTAAGTCGGTCACGAAGCTCGGCCACGGGCCAGTCTCCAATTGGTCCAACAAGGGCGTCTCATGCTTTGCCATGATTTCCTCCTTTAAATTTCAGTTTAGACTTCAACCTTTACCAATTTCATCTTGTAAACCAAAAAAACATAAACCGCACTGCGGTTTGCTCTTTCATTCAAAAATGGCCCGACGCCACTCCATCAAACAGTTACCATGACATTAGAATGACAAATCGGGATAATGAATTTCCATTCAGCGTGTGAGAATATCTTTGCTGTGCGATTTTGTCAACAAAAATCCATCAGAATCCACCTCATAAATGAACCGCCATTCAGCCATGGATCTAAGTGTACTATATCTTTGCAGAGAACTGTTTAAGGAATTGCTGATGTAGATCGCTGCAATCACCTGCGGGTTGATTCATCTTTTCAAGAAAGCTCGTTGCCAGAATTTTGCCCAACTGCACCCCTTCCTGGTCAAAAGAATTAATATTCCAGGCAAACCCCTGAAAAACTATTTTTGCCTCATAAGTGGCCAGAAGCGCCCCCATAACCCTTGGTGTCAATTTCTCTGCCATAAGAAGACAAGAGGGCCGATTACCCTGAAAAACCCGGTTTGGATTCTCCGCATCCTGTCCAATAGCCATAGCCACCATCTGTCCATATAAATTGGCAAGAAGTTTCTGCTGGGAAGTCGAACCGTACACAACAGTATCCTGGCCATATTGTGATTCAGTAAATCCTATAAATTCGACAGGTACTATTTCTGTTCCCTGGTGCAGTAACTGATAAAACGCATGCTGGCCATTTGTTCCCGGCTCACCCCAGACAATAGGCCCGGTATGAACCTCAATTTTTCTTCCTATCCTGTCAATGGACTTACCATTGCTCTCCATATCACACTGTTGGAGGTGAGCTGGGAATCTATGCAGAGCCTGGCAATAAGGAAGTATAGCCACAGTTGAATAGTCGAGGAAATTATGATTCCAGACACCCAGCAAAGCCAGCAGCAACGAAATATTTTTACGAATATCTGTTTCCTCGGATTCTCTGTCAACAACAGACGCTCCCTGCAAAAACTCCATCATCTGAGAAAAACCAAGATAAAAACCGAGCATTACTGCTCCAACCATTGATGTAGTGCTAAATCGTCCACCAATATAGTCGTACATGTAAAAGGTGCGCAGATAGCTGTCCGGGTCGTCCATAGGACTTTCTTCGCCGGTTACAGCGATGCAGTGAGCAGCGGGGTCAAGGCCCACTTTTTCAAAGGCATTTCGAACAAACCTCTCATTTGTCAACGTCTCAAGAGTAGTGCCACTTTTGGATACTATATTGACAAGAGTGGTCTTAAGATTTACCTGGGACAGAACCCCGGCTGCATCATCAGGGTCCACATTGGAGATAAAAAACACTTTTTTCCCCGAAAAATCATAAGCCTTGAGTGCTTCAAAGATCGCACGTGGCCCCAGGTCAGAACCACCAATACCAACATGTATCATGGTGTCGAACCGCTGTCCGTTACGATTGCACAGCTTTCCGTCTTCAAGCTCTTTTAGAAATTTTTTCAGCTTTTCAAGCTCTTTTTTCGCCTCCGCAGTTGCAACAGGCGCTACAGGAGATGAATCAAAGATGTCTCTACAGGCGGTATGTAACACCTGTCTGTTTTCACTTTCATAACCAACAATCCGGTTTATTACCGCCCCGCGCCGCATGCCTTTAAACTGTTCAACTAGTTGCAGTTCATCGGCAAGGTTCTGCAGTTCAAGCAAAACCGCATCATCTACTCTTTGCGTGGCATAATAAAGGCTCAAAAGCCCCGAGCGACATCTGTATGCAGCCAATCGCCCCTTTTCCAGCAATGCCGATGGTCCAGTCAGGTCATACGGTTTTTCGGCCAGGGACATTAGATTTCCAAATGCCCTGGTTTCTGTAAATCCCGGTAACTCTCTGTGCATCGGCATCCTCCCTCAATACGTTATTTATATCGCGCTGCTCCCTGATCGGCCAGTGTTTTAAGTTGTTTTATGGTGTCTTCATAATCATCACTGCCATACACCGCCGAACCGGCAACAAAAATATTTGCTCCTGCTTCAGCAACATCACTTATTGTCTCAAGACTGATACCACCGTCAACCTCAATCCCAACATTCAATTCCATGGCGTCAATCCGCTGTCTAAGTTGCCATATCTTCACAAGGGTGGATGGTATAAACGATTGACCGCCAAAACCGGGATTTACCGACATCAACATGACTACATCAACATCCTCAAGAATATAATCGATGGTTGAAAGTGAAGTGGCAGGATTAAGTACGACGCCAGCCTTTTTGCCAAGTTCTTTTATCCGCGAAATCGTACGATGCAGATGTGTACATGCTTCCACATGCACAGTTATCCAATCCGCTCCTGCCCTGGCAAAACTGTCAACATATCTGTCCGCATCACTTATCATCAGATGAACATCAAGTTCCCTGGTCGTTTCTGCCCGAGCGGCCTCCACAACCAGAGGCCCGATAGTAATATTAGGTACGAAGTGCCCATCCATTACATCAATGTGGATTATATCGGCACCACCCCTTTCAACACTCTTTATTTCTGCCCCGAGTCGACCAAAATCCGCTGAAAGTATCGATGGTGCAATTCTATTTTTACCGTTCATAATTCTCCTTGATTTCAATCTGACTACACCTTTCTTAACATATCACCCGGCAACATTTCTATCAATCCGTCCAATTCAAGAAAAAGAAGCAACTCACTTACCCTGGCCGGAGACATCTCCGATTTTTCCAACAGGGATTCGCGAAGTTGTGGATAAGCATCAATATGTTTAAGCAGAGACTGGACGTCAGGATCCAAATCACAATCTTCCGGCTGCCCGTTTTTATTGATCGCTTCAAGTGCGGCTACATTCTCAAAGCCAAGCTCTTCAACAATATCTTCAACCCGCTGCACCAGTTTCGCCCCCTGTTGCAGGAGATAATGCGCCCCTTCACTCTTAAAAGAGTCAACCTGACCAGGAACAGCAAAGACCTCCCGGTTATAATCAAGAGCCATTTGAGCTGTAATCAGAGACCCTGATTTCTTAGCCGCTTCAACCACCACCACCCCTCTGCTGAGTCCGGCAATGATACGATTGCGAGCAGGAAAACGAAAACCTTCGGGACGCGTCCCTGATGGATACTCGCTGACAAGAAGACCATGCTTTGCAACCCTCTGATACAACGAATTATTCTGACGGGGATAGACAACATCGAGACCACAGCCGAGCACAGCGATCGTATTTCCTCCGCGGGACAATGCGCCGGCATGGGACTGGGCATCAATCCCCAAAGCCAGCCCGGAGACAACAGTCAAGCCCAGATCAGCCAGACTTCCGGCAAAAGAAAACGCCACCCGTTGCCCATACGTTGTTGCGGCACGGGAACCGACCATGGCCACGCCACGGGTGAGCAAAAGCTCTTTACGACCAAGAACATACAATACAGGTGGGGGATCAGTCAGCTGCTTCAGCAGTTCCGGGTAAAAGGGGTCATCGTAGGTAACGACATCTGCTCCGAGAACTGACATCCGATTGAGTTCCTGCTGCCCGCTTTCATAAGGATCTGCCTGAGAAAACAGACCGGCAATCTGTTTTTCCCGTATTCCATCAACCCGAAGAAGATCTTTTCTCGAGGACTTCAGTACAACATCAGGTGAACCAAAACGACCAATGAGGCGCCAGTAACTGTGTACTCCCAGCCCTGGAACGAGATTAAGACTGAGCCAGTCAATGGTTTCTGCCATCGGTATTCTCGAGGAAAAAAAATTAATTCCCCACAAGGGGGGAGGGAGTAGAGGTACTAATCAGTCATAAAAACCCGAAGTTCATCAACCCGCGAGGGGTGCTTCAGTTTCAATATAGCCTGGGCCTCGATTTGCCGTATGCGCTCTCTGGTAACAGCAAAACACTTACCTACTTCCTCCAGGGTGTGGTCACAATCGACATCGATACCATATCGCATCCGCAGCACTTTGGCCTCCCGCGGTGAAAGCGACGACATAACCTGACTCAAACACTCCCGAAGACTCGACACCATAGTGATTTCATCAGGGCCGGGCTTATCCTTATCTTCAATAAAATCACCTAGGTTGGTCTCACCATCATCACCGACAGGCGTATCGAGCGAAATGGCATCTTTAGCAATTTTCAGAGCCGATTTGACTTTGTTCACTTCAGTACCAAGTTGCTCTGCCATCTCTTCCGGTGTGGGTTCCCGGTGTTCCTCCAGAAGAAAGTCCTTTGACACCCGCAAAAGACGATTTATCGTCTCAATCATATGCACAGGCAGGCGAATAGTACGACCCTGATCAGCAATGCCCCGGGTAATCGATTGTCTGATCCACCATGTGGCGTACGTACTGAATTTGTACCCCCGGTGATAATCAAATTTTTCCACGGCCTTCATAAGGCCAATATTCCCTTCCTGGATAAGATCAGCAAACTGCAGGCCACGATTAACAAACTTTTTGGACACGGAAATTACCAGACGAAGATTTGCACGTACCAATCCTTCTTTTGCCTGTTTATATACGTCCCAACCCAATTCAACTTCCCGAAGAATAGCCTGCAGCTGTTTTTGATCTATACCGGATTCCGCAAGTATTTGACGGTTAACCTGCCTTTCGATTACCTCGCCGGCCACATTCGTTTTGTCATCGGCAATTTGCTGACTGTGTTCGCTCATTACTTCTACAAAAACTTTGCGAAACCTCTTTGAAAGATCTTCAAGACCAGTAGCCACGGCCTTAATGCAATCAGAACAGATAATCTTGTCTTGAAAAAGGGCAGACATCGAAGCACAAAGCTCCTCGTACTCCTCAAAAGTCTGCGCTGCCTCCACGCCATTCTCGTCAAGGGCTAAATATTTCTCCAGCAATTCATCTCTTTGCCTGTTCAGCTCAACTACCTGCTCAACACGGGCCAGGAAATCCCTGCTCTCCTGCAGAATATCCTCAGCCTTTCCATCGGAGACAAAAGAAACAATACGGCTGATTTTATCACTGTTGGTTTCAAGCCCTTTCGCAACTTCGAGAAGCACAGGCACGGCAAAAGGCGTTTTAAAAACCGCATCCTGAACCCTCTGCTTACCATCCTCCATCATCTTCGCAAGCTTCAACTCTTCTTTATGACTCAGAAGTGTGAGCGTTCCCATTTCACGAAGATATATATTCATCGGATCAATAGACGACTTACTTTTGGCCTGCTTTTCAGCCCCACCAGTCGAGCGGGAAGCCCTGCGCCTTTCATTTCGCCTTCTGTCACTCCATTGACTGCTGCGTCGATCTTTGATACGTCCTCTCCTTCTCTCCGTAGTGGCACCTGAGAAATCAACCGGGGTTATGAAATCATCAGTCAACTCTTTATTCCGTTCGTCATCAATACAATTGGAAGACGAAGATTTATGGTTGATATCATAATCCACTTCCTCCTTTCTCCCACTGCCGTGTTTACCTTCACTCCCAGCCAACGTCATGGAACTTCCCTAAATATAAAACCACGAATAAAATTCCCCCATCAGGTGGAAAGCTGATCGGAAGAACCCACTTTTATACATACTGCTCTCAATCAAACCGAACATACGAAAAAGTCAAGAAAATTCACTCCTTCTGCGAATAAAATTCGTTTTTTAGAACCTTATTCCGTAAAAGTTGTAAAAAAAACAAAATCGAGTGAAGTGTGTCGCTGGGGAAATAGGTCTATACCTCCAAGGTACTTACTTGCGGTTGACCGCGTTAGAACCTTACTACGTAAAAGTTGTCACACTTCATCTCCCTGCAACTTCCGGACGATTTCGACATTTTGCATCATAAGTTTCTGAAATTCCATATCATCACCGGCTTTCTGCGCCAGATCCATACGTTCCATCAACTCTTTTGAACTTTTCAGAAGAAAAAATCTTTTCAGAAAATCCAGCAAGTCGGCAAGTTCATTTGCAAAATGTTCATCTTTTTCACTTCCGGATCGATTCATGGCATTGAGCAGAAGTTCAGCCACAAAATCTCTTTCACTGCCGTCAGGCAAAACGCTCAACAGTTCTTCCGGTTCAACTTCAGGATTTTTTTCCAAGAGCCTCCTGTATTGTAAAAACAGAATTTCTCCCATTCCGCCTGCAAGAAATTCCCTGACTCCAGCCTGTTCAAGATGTGTAAACCCCCTGGGCTGCAAAACCATAAACTCCACAAGTTGTTTTTGAGCTGCGGTAAGCGGCACAACCTGTTCGCTCCGCTTTTTCTCGACCGGTTCAACTTCAGGAATTGGAATATTTTCAGACGAACGATCAAGAAGTGAATCCAGCTGACCAACCTCCATCCCCAGTTCCTGAGCAAAATGTGAGACAAAAAGTGAACGTTGCAGTGGTGAAACTGCAGCTTTAACAAGAGGGCGTAATTCTTCAACAATACGACTCTTCCCGTCCAGGGTTATCCCATATTTCTGTATTAACCTGGCAAGAACAAATTCCGGCAGAGTTTCAGATTCATCAAGCAAACGATCAAGCTCAGCTACACCTTTTTCCCTGACAAAGGTGTCCGGGTCATGTTTTTCCGGCAAAAGAGCGACACGACCGGGCAACTGTTCAGCAAGAAAAAATGGTACAGATCTCACGGCGGCCTTGGCACCAGCCTCATCACCATCAAACAGGAGTGTTGCCCCTTCAGCAAACCGCTTAACAAGCCGCAAATGCTCCCTGGTAAGCGCAGTACCAAGAGGGGCTACTACGTTCTCACACCCGTTTGCAACAAGGGATATGAGGTCAAAATTCCCTTCCACGAGAATCGCAGTCTTTTTCCTACGAATAGCATCTTTTTGCTGATACAGCCCTAACAACAAACGGCTCTTACTAAACACCATACTTTCCGGTGAGTTCAAATATTTAGGTTGCCCTTCGCCGACAATTCTTCCACCAAAGCCACAGACACGGCCACTGATATCCATGATAGGGAAAACAATCCGATCCCGAAAACGATCGTAGGTTCCACCCTTTTCTTTCTGTACAAGCAGCCCCGCTTCCACTGCTGTTTTTTGCTCTAAAGCGTTCAATTTACCTGCCAGAAAATTCCATCCCTCCACTTCAACCGAGGGTGCATAACCAATTCGGAAGTTTTTCAGAATCTCCGCCCCCACACCTCTTTTCTCTAAATAGTTCCTTGCCGCCCTGGCCCCTGCCGATTTTTCCAGATAACTCTCATAAAGAGCTGAACTTTTTTCATTTACGCTAAAAAGAAGATCCTTCTTTTTTTCCCGTAACTGATCTTCTTTTGAGTATCGATACTCCGGCAATTCTATATGATATTTTTCTGCAAGTTCTTTCACCGCTGAAGGAAAATCCATATGGTAATATTTCATCATAAAACTAAAAACATCACCGGATTCACCACAGCCGAAACAGTGAAAAAACTGCTGGCCTGCGTGTACTGAAAACGAAGGCGTCTTCTCGCCATGAAACGGACACAAACCGAGGAACCTCACTCCGCTGCGTTTCAGGTCAATACATTCACCAATAATCTGAACAATATCTGCCTGCTCTTTTATACGGGCCGTAATGTCGCTTTGTGTTTCTTTATATGCCATATTTTTTCCGTTGAAAAACTCATAAAGCCGGTGACACAAGGAATATACTACTGAATTCCGCCCACTGCTCTTCTTTTGATCTGCCCAATCAATCCCTCTTCAACTCCATTGATGAATGGTATTCTTTGATTTTCTTCTTTCAAGTTGCATTTTAACTCACAAAAAATATATACTTATGGTAATAATTTGTAACTTCTCCAAAAGTGTTGGTAAAATAAAGCGTGCGTTCGAACCCCTGCCCTTGTATGATGGGAAGCATGAAAAGCACATTCGATCAACTCACCAAAAACATTCCCAAAGAAGACAAAGAAA